>DASROG010000023.1:0-6541 GCA_035646995.1 Myxococcaceae bacterium | reverse complement strand
GGTGCGCTCGGGCTGCCCGATGCGGCCGGACTCGCCGCGGCCGCCGGAGCGCGAGCAGCGGCAGGGACAGTAGATGAGCTCGCTTCGGCCGGACTCGCTGCCGCAGCGGGAGTAGGGGCACCGGCGGGTGCAGTCGATGAGCTCGCTGCGGCCGGACTCGCCGCCGCCGGAGCGGCAGCACGAGCGCTCGAAGCCGCCGGCTGAGCGCCCGCTGTTGGAGCCGCGCTCCCCGCCGCGGGGGTCGCGGCCTTCGGAGGCTTCGGCGGCGTCTGCATCGCGTTCAGCCGGGTCGCATCGCCCCACGCCCGCTGCTTCGACTTCTCGTTGGCATAGAGCTTGGCCATCGTCAGTACCAGGTCCTCGCGCCCGAACGCGGGTAGCTCTGGCTCACGGGTCATCACGATCGCGTCCGTCGGGCAGACCTGGACGCACAGCTCGCAGTAGATGCAGGCGTTCAGGTCGAGCACGAAGTCGTCGGCGTACCCGCGCTTCTTCCCGGTGATGGGTGACTCGCGCTTGCCCCCCGCCTTGATGGAGATGACCTCCGAGGGGCAGATGCGCTCGCACTGCAGGCACCCGATGCATGCCTCGTCCCCGTCCTCCTCGTGGAGCAGGGCGAAGCTCGCCCGGTAGCGCTCGGCGCGCGGTCGGATGACATCGGGGAACTCCACCGTGACCGAACGGCGGAAGAAGTTGGTGAAGCTGGTGGCCAGCGCCCGGACCGCCGTCGTCAGGTAGTCCTTCACGGGAACACCACCACCCAGGTCGCGGCCGCACCCACCAGGAGCACGCCCATCGGCACCAGCCACTTCCAGCACAGTCCCATCAGCTGATCCGACCGGAAGCGGAGGAGCGTCCAGCGGATCCAGTACACCGCGGTGAAGAGGATCAGCGTCTTCAGCACCATCCAGTGCAGCCCCGGGAAGAACGGGCCGTCCCAGCCGCCGAGGAAGAGCGCCGCCCCCACCGCCGAGGCCACGATCGTGTGGACGTACTCGGCCATGTAGAACAGCGCGAACTTCATCCCCGTGTACTCGGTGGTGACGCCGGCCACGAGCTCGCTCTCCGCCTCCGGGATGTCGAAGGGGATGCGGTTCGCCTCGGCCAGCATGGCCAGCATGAAGATCCCGAAGGCCGGCAGGCCGATGAAGAAGGGCCACACCACGAACCAGTGGTGGTCGGCCTGCGTCTGGACGATGGTCCCCAGCCGCAACGAGCCGGAGAGGATGACCGGCACCATCGCCGAGAGCAGTAGCGGTACCTCGTAGGAGATGGACTGGGCCACGGCGCGCATCCCGCCGAGCAGCGCGAGCTTGTTGTTGCTCGACCACCCCGCCCCGAAGATCGGGAGCACCGTCACCGCCCCGATGGCGAGCACGTAGAGCACCCCCACGTCCAGGTCCGAGGCCACCACCGACGGCGAGAACGGCACCACCGCGGCGGCGCCGAGCGCGGCCAGGGCAGCGAGCGGAGGCACCAGGTTGAAGATGGCTGCATCCGCGTTGTCCGGGACGATGTCCTCCTTCTGGAGGAGCTTCAGGAGATCTGCCACCGGCTGCAGCAGCCCGATGGGCCCCACGATGGTCGGGCCCAGCCGGGTCTGGAGCCGGGCGGCAAACTTCCGCTCGAACCAGAGGGCCATCGCCGTCGCCGTGAGCACCACCGTGACGATGAGCACCGAGTACACCACTCCGTGGAGGAGACCCTCGTTCACCGGTCCACCTCGCCCATGATCGGGTCCACGGAGCCGAGGATCGCGACCGCGTCGCTCACCGTGCCCCCGGGGATGATGTACGGCAGCGCCGAGAGCGCGTGCAGGCTCGGCGGGCGGATCTTCAGGCGGTACGGGAACTGCGTGCCGTCCGAGACCAAGTAGGTGCCGAGCTCGCCCCGCGGGGTCTCGATCGCCACGTAGACCTGACCCGGTGGAATCTTGGTCTGCACCGGGAGCTTCACCGGCTTGCCGGAGTTGATGCTGCCCTCGGGCACCGAATCCACCATCTCGCGCACCAGGCGCACGCTCTCGCGCATCTCGCCCAGGCGCACCTGGGCGCGGGCCAGACAGTCCCCTCCCTGGGCGGTCACCACGTTCACCTTCACCTCGTCGTAGGCGTGGAAGGGGGCGTCGCGGCGGAGGTCGTGGTCCACCCCGCAGGCACGGAGGATGGGGCCGGTGATCCCCAGCTCGAGCGCCAGCTCCGCGTCCAGCTTCCCCACCCCCACCGTCCGGTCGAGGAAGATGCGGTTCTCCAGCGTCATGGCCTCGTACTCGTCGAGTCGGGGGCCGATGACGTCCAGCGCGGCGTGCACCTTCGCGCTCCAGCCCGCGGGCAGGTCGTGCCGGTTCCCGCCGATGGTGTGGGTGTTGTAGTGGAACCGCGCCCCGGTGACCTCCTCGAAGAGGTCCAGCACCAGCTCGCGCTCGCGGAAGCAGTGGATAAACACCGTCGACCCGCCGCCCAGGGCGCCCCCCAGGTCCAGGGCGAAGGTCCCGAGCCAGAGCAGGTGCGAGGCGATGCGCTGGAGCTCGGCGAAGAGGGTCCGCATCCACCGCGCCCGACGCGGCACCTCGAGCTTGAGCGCCGCCTCGAAGGCCATGTTCAGGGCCTGCTCGTTGGTCATCGGCGCGACGTAGTCGTTCTTGTCGACGATGGGGGTGATCTGCACGTAGGCCAGAGTCTCGCAGAGCTTCTCCACCGCCCGGTGGAGGTAGCCCACGTGCGGAATCACCTTCACCACCTTCTCCCCGTCCAGGTAGAGGTCCATCCGGAACACGCCGTGCGTGGACGGGTGCTGCGGCCCGAAGTGCAGGAGCATCAGCTCCCCCTCGGGGTCGTACCGGTCGATGGAGAGGTGCGGGTCGACCCGCCGGGTGATCTGCACCGTCTGCAACGCGGTCATCTCCAGGGGGCGTACGGGAGATTGGCCGGCAGGTCCCGCCGGAGGGGATGGCGATCGTAGTTCTCCGGCATCATCAGCCGGCGGAGGTCCGGGTGGTCGGCGAATACCACGCCGACCAGGTCGTATTGCTCGCGCTCCTGCCAGTCCGCCCCTGCGAAGAGCTGGAACAGCGACGAGACGGGTTCACCCGGCGCGAGCCGGACCGCCCACGTTGCCACTCGCGAGCCGGCGCCCACCGTCCGGAGCAGGTAGCTGACCTCGAAGTGCTCGGGCTCGTCCGGGACCTTCCCCTTCCGGGCCGTGCCCCCCACCCAGTGCGTCGCCACCACCGACACCAGCTGCCGGTACCCGCGGGACTTGAGCCGGCTCGCGACCTCGAGGTGCCGCCGCGCCGGGACGAGCGGAGGGCCGAGCTCGCCCGTCGCCGCGATACCCAGCTCGGTGAGCACCGCCGGCAGGTCCGGACCGGAGATATTGGAGGCGAGCTCCGTGGGCTCGGGCGCGAGCGAGGCGTGGACCGCCGGGGTGACCTCCACCTCGGTGGCAATGTCCGCCGACTCGATCTGCGCGCGGTCCATCTCGGGGGTCCGCTCGTGGTCGACCATCCGCGGGATGGACGGGCGCGTGACGCGGAGCAGCTCCGAGTTGGTCTCGGGCGTGACGGTCTCGCCCTTGCGGCTCTTGCGGATCTTCTCTTGCAGCCGGAGAAACCCGTGCATCAGGGCCTCCGGGTTAGGCGGACAGCCCGGCACGTAGACGTCGACGGGAAGGAACGTGTCCACGCCCGGAACCACCGAGTACAGGTTCCGGTAGAAGTCGCCGGAGATGGCGCAGGAGCCCATGGCGATGCACCACTTGGGCTCGGGCATCTGGTCCCAGAGCTTCTTCACCCGCGACGCCATCTTCACGGTGATGGTCCCGGCCACCACCATCACGTCCGCTTGCCGCGGGGTGGCCCGGACGATGGTCCCCATCCGGTCGATGTCCACCCGGCTCGCGGCGGTGGCCATGAACTCGATGCCGCAGCAGCTGGTGGCCATGGGGAACACCCAGAGCGCGTTGCTCATCCCCCAGGTGAGCACCTGATCCAGAGCAGTGGTGGCCACCGTCAGGCCGGGCACGCTGAGGAGCGTCCGGTAGAGCGGATGCTCGAACGCCGCGCCGTCGTCGACCGTCTTCACACCCACTGCAGCGCTCCCTTCCGCATTGCCCAGGCCCAGCCGAGCATCAGAACCCCGACGAACGTGCCCACCGCGACCAGGCCAGTGGTCCCCACCTCCCGGACGATGGTGCTCCAGGGGAGAATGAGCGCGGCCTCGATGTCGAAGAGGACGAAGAACAGGGCCACCACGTAGTAGCGGGCATGGAAGCGCACCCAGGCCATGCCCCGGGGCGTCTCGCCGCACTCGTAGGTCTCGCGCTTCAGCGGGCTGTCAACGCGGGCGCGCACCCGGAGCAGCCGGGCCCCGACGAGCAGGCTGCCCACCGCAAGGAAGGAGACGACGAGAAAAGCGAGGAGGGCGAGGCCCTGGGTCATGGACGTGTTCCCCGGGCCCACGTCCTACTGCGCCACCGGGTCGTCCGCATAGGCCTCCGAATCGTCCGCCTTCTCCGGGCAGCGCGCCAGCTCGGCCTTCACCAGGGCCTGGTGGTGCACCTCCTCGTCACGAAGCTCCTGGAAGAGCGCTTTCAACTCCGGGTCCTTGACGCGCGGCAGCGCCTCGTTGAAGAACGCATGAGCCTTGACCTCGCAGGCGAGCACGGTCTCGAGCGCTTGCCGGACCCCCATGAAGGCGCGGGCCTCCTCGTAGCCCGGCGCCTCGACGTCGAAGAGGTTCCGGCGCTCGACCGTCGAGGGCGTGCTCCCGAACAGCGTGCGCCGGCGCTCGAGGAGCTCGGTCCGGTGCCGGTCCTCGATGCGGGCCATCCGGCTGAAGAAGTCCGCCACCTCCGGGGTCGCGTGCGTGGCGAGCTGCTCGGCGAACTCCCGGTAGCGATCCCGGGCCTCCTCCTCGATCAGCACGGCCAGGTCCAGCGCGTCGCGCAGGGTGATTCGCTCGAAGTCGATTCCGGTGACCGGGGTCATGGCTCTCGTCTCCTCAGGCCTTGAGATAGCCGTCGAGTACCCGGGAGCGGGATCGCGGCTCGCCCTTCTGCAGCTCGACCTGGCGCTGGCGCACGAGCGCGTCGTACGTCGGGGGTGGACTGGGGTTCCGGTAGAACTGGCCGGTGTAAAGCTCGGTCCCGTAGGCCCGGGCGAGGTCCAGCGCGGCGAGCTGGTTCGCCGGGTCGTGCCCCAGGCTTGCCAGCGGCTTCATCCGTGCCTTGTGCGCCTTGAGCTGCTGCTCCTCCTCTCCGAAGGTGATGCAGGGCGACTGGATGTTGACGAAGGAGAAGCCCGGGTAGCGGATGGCCTCCTCGATGAGCGCCGTCATCCCTGGCATGTCCGCCGGCGTGGCTTGGGCGACGAACCCGGCGCCGTAGGCCAGCACCATCAGCAGCGGGTTGATGGGTTGCTCGAGGCTGCCCATGGGCGAGGTGACGGTCTTCAGCCCGCGGGGCGAGGTGGGCGACAGCTGCCCCTTCGTCAGCCCGTACACCTGGTTGTCCATGACCAGGTAGGTGAGGTCCACGTTGCGGCGGATCGCGTGCGGGACGTGGCCGCCCCCGATGGAGAAGCCGTCCCCGTCCCCGCCGGCGACGATGACCAGGAGATCTGGGTTGGCGAGCTTCACCCCCTGCGCGATGGGGAGCGCCCGGCCGTGCACGGTGTTGAAGCCGTAGGCCGTGGTGTAGCCGGGGATGCGGCTGCTGCACCCGATGCCGGAGATGAAGGCGATCTCGTGCGGAGGCCGCCCGACGGCGCTGAGCGCCCGGTAGAGCGCCTGCAGCACCCCGTAGTCACCGCATCCGGGGCACCAGATGGGCTTGAGCGGGCTCTTGTACTCGTTGGGAGCGAGGAAGGCGTTCATCGGAGGGCCTCCGCCTGCTGCTCGAGCCGCTCGAGGACCTCGTCGGCCCGGAACGGCTGTGCTCCGCTCCGGGCGAACGACGTCACCCCCGGCGGCACGTCGACGAACATCCGGAGGACCCGGTAGAGCTGACCCTGGTGGGAGAGCTCGAGCACCAGTCCACCGCGCACCGAGGCGAAGAACGCGCGGTACACCGGCTCGGCCACCGGGTACAGCAGCGAGGGGATGAGCAGCTTCACCGGGAGCCTCCGCGCGCGGGCGAGAGCGAACGCCTCGCGGGCCACCCCCGCCGAGCTTCCCCAGCTCACCAGCGCGATCGGGGCGTCGGGGGGGCCCTGGCGCTCGAAGAGGTCCGACCTCTCTTGAAGTGGAGCGAGCTTCCGGAACCGCTTGGTGTTCATCGCCGCGTGGGTCGCCCCGCTGGCGGTCGGAGCTCCCTTGACGTCGTGCTCGATGCCCGCGGCGAGGTAGTTCCCGCCCTGCATCCCCGGGTGGCTGAGGGGGCTCACCCCGGATGACGTCTCGGCGAAGCGCTGGTACCCGCCAGTGAGCTGCTCGGAGGTGGGGCGCAGCCGCTCCAGCACCTCGAACCGGGAGACGTCGATGGGATCCACCGTCTCCTTCCGCTGGGCGATCTCCTGGTCGGAGAGGATGACCACCGGTGTCTG
>DASROG010000022.1:0-2352 GCA_035646995.1 Myxococcaceae bacterium | reverse complement strand
CGAGCACATCTTCCAGGGCGCGGATCACATCGCCTTCCTGCTCGGCGTCCTCCTCCTGGGCGGGACCTTCCGGCAGCTGGTCGGCATCGTCACCGCCTTCACCGTCGCCCACTCGCTGACCCTGGCCCTCGCCACCGTGGGCTGGGTGGTTCCTCCGCCGCGGCTCATCGAGCCGCTGATCGCGCTGAGCATCGTCGCGGTGGCGGTGGAGAACCTGCTATCGCTCCGACCACCCGTCTCCGCCGGGCGGGTGAGGGCGGCCATCGCGCACCGGTGGCGGCTGACCTTCGCCTTCGGCCTCGTGCACGGGTTCGGCTTCGCCGGCGCTCTGCGGGCGCTCGAGCTGCCGCGCGCGCTGCTCGCTCCGAGCCTGCTCACCTTCAACCTAGGCGTCGAGCTGGGGCAGCTGGCGATCGTCGCCCTGGTCTGGCCGGTGCTCCGCTGGCTCCGCGGCGTGGGTCGGGTCTGGCCCGGGGGAGTCCGCTGGGCCTCGGCCGCCGTCGCCGGGCTGGGGGTCTACTGGCTGCTGGACCGGGTGGTCTCGGCCTGACCGGACCGGCGTGGCGGGGTTGCAGCACGGCTGCGGCGCCCTTCGTCGATTGTCAGCTGAACGCCGATCCGGCAGAACTCGCTTGGCGCCGGGCTTCCGGGCGGCGTGGATCTCCGTCCTCACTCGATTCGCCGGGAGGTCCATCGACCATGGGGAGCAAGGGCACGTTCGCCACCGACATCACCGCCATCCGCAAGCGGGCGCGGGAGCGGCTGGAGATGGGGGCGATCACCGAGAACTACGGAGGCGACGTGCAGATCGCGATCGCGCTCCTGAACGAGGCGCTGGCGACGGAGATCGTCTGCGTCCTTCGGTACAAGTACCACGCCGTCGTGGCGGCCGGCATCTCCAGCGAGGCGGTGAAGGAGGAGTTCGCCCAGCACGCCCGCGAGGAGCAGGAGCACATGGACCTCATCGCCGAGCGCATCAACCAGCTCGGCGGACGGCCCAACTTCAATCCGGAAGGGCTCACCAGCCGGGCGGCGTCACAGTACGCGGAGGGCGAGAACCTGGTGGAGATGATCCGCGAGAACCTGGTCGCGGAGCGGATCGCCATCGAGCACTACCGCGATCTCATCCGTTACTTCGGGGACAAGGACCCCACCACCCGGACCCTGCTCGAGCGCGTGCTGGCCCAGGAAGAGGAGCACGCCAACGACATGCACGACCTCCTCGTGACGCACGAGGGGAAGCCGATGCTGAAGAAGTGAGCCCGGAGACGACGACTTCTTAACCTTCGGCGCCGCCGGGTGTACGACTCCCGTCTCCATGGCCGATTCCGACGCGCCTCATCCGGGCCGCCGACGCTGGGTCTGGGTCTCCGCGCTCGCCCTGCTGCTGGTCGCCGGCGGGGTGGCCTGGCGAGTCCTGCGCCGGCCCGCGCCGCTGCAGTACCAGACCGCGGCCGTGGCCCGTGGTCCGGTGGTGGCCCGGGTCACCGCGACCGGCATCGTCTCTGCGGTGCTCACCGTGCAGGTGGGGAGCCAGGTCAGCGGGCGCATCGCCAAGCTGAACGCGGACTACAACTCCACGGTGAAGAAGGGGGAGCTGATCGCCGAGATCGACCCCGCGCTCTTCCAGGCGAACCTCGAGCAGGCGAAGGCCAACGTGCTCGCGGCCGAGGGGCAGCTGAAGCAGGCGGAGGCGAACGTGCTCGCCGCGCAGCGGACGTATGACCGCAACAAGCCGCTCCGCGCGAGCAACCTCATCGCGCAGGCCGACCTGGACAACGCCGAGACCACGCTCCAGGCGGCGAAGGCAGCGGTGGTCGCTGCGCGGGGGAACCTGGCCCAGGCCCGGGCCCAGCTCACCCAGAGCCAGGTGAACCTGGCCTACACCCGGATCCTCTCGCCCATCGACGGCACGGTCATCTCCCGGAGCGTGGACGTGGGCCAGACGGTGGCCGCCTCCCTGCAGGCGCCCACCATCTTCACCCTCGCCGGAGACCTCCAGAAGATGCAGGTGGACACCAGCGTCGCCGAGGCCGACGTGGGCAAGCTCGCCCCGGGCATGGAGGCCACCTTCGTGGTGGACGCCTTCCCCGACGAGCGGTTCCGGGGGACCATCCGGCAGATCCGCAACTCGCCCCAGACGCAACAGAACGTGGTCACCTACGACGCGGTCATCGACGTGAACAACCCGGATCTCAAGCTCCGCCCGGGGATGACCGCCAACGTGACCGTTGTCTACGCCGACCGCCAGGACGTGCTGCGGGTGCCCAACGCCGCGCTGCGCTTCCGGCCTCCCCCGGAGATGCTCGCCGCGCTGGGGCGGGGCACCGGCGGGGCGAGCATCTCCGGGGG
>DASROG010000021.1:0-9346 GCA_035646995.1 Myxococcaceae bacterium | reverse complement strand
TCCTCCTTGAAGTTGGCGACCACCCAGACGTCCTGGAGCGGGACCAGCGCCATCATCGGCCGCTCGGGCGCGACCAGCTGGCCCTGCTCGACGGTGCGCCGGCTCACCACGCCGTCCACCGGAGCGCGGACCTCGGCGTAGCTCCGGTTCAGCGCGGCGAGGTCGTACGCGGCCTGGGCCTGGTCCAGGCGCGCCTGCGCCGCCTGCACGGCGACCTCGGCGGACTTCACCTGGTCCGGCGCGGTCTCGGCCGCGGCGAGGCGGCCCTGCGCCGTGGTCAGCCCACCGCCGGAGGAGGTGAGGTTGGCCTCGGTGCTGGCGAGCCGGGCCCGGGCCTGCTCCAGCGCCGCCCGGGCCTGCTCCGCGCGGGCGCGACGGGCGTCGATGTCCGCGCGAGCGATCGCCCCGGCCTTGGCGAGCTCCTGCGCCCGCACCCAGTCCGCCTGGGCGAGCCGGTCCGCAGCCCCGGCGGCGTCCACCTCGGCTCTCGCCTGGGCGAGGGCGCTCCGCGTGGCCTGCACGCCGGAGCTGGCCATGGTGAGCCCGCCGCGGGCCTGCCGGAGCGACGCCTCGCTGTTCGCCCGGGTGAGCTTGAGATTGACCTGCGCGGAGGCGAGATTGGCCTTGGCGCTCTCGACGTCGGCGCGGGCCGACGCGAGCTTCGCGTCCAGGTCCCGGGTGTCGAGCTGCACCAGGAGCTCGCCCTGCTTGACCTGCTGGTTATCGATGACCAGCACCTTCTCCACCTGACCGGCGACGCGCGGGCTGATGCTGACCACGCGGCCCTCGACCTGGGCGTCGTCGGTGCTCTCCTTGCCGCGCCCGATCACCCAGGCCCCGAGGGCGCCGACGGCAGCGAGCGCAGTGAGGCCGGCGAAGACCTGGGTCGAGCGGCGCTGACGGAAGCGGGGCCTGGCCGGGGACGCGGGCGGAGCCTCCGCGACCGGAGTCTGGGCCTCGCGGGGGGCGTGCTCACGAAGGGCACTGGTGGTGACAGACATGATGAACGGTTCCTCGGTGATCTCGTTCGGGGTCGCGGTCAGGGGTCGGACGGTCGCCGGTCAGTCGTGACGGAACACGTGCACGCGGCCGCGCAGCTTCTCGATGAGGGAGACGAACTGGTCGCGCTCGGCCGGGGTGAAGACCTGCATGAGATCCTGCATCCGACGGAGATGGTCGGGGAGCACGGAGGCGAGGAAGTCCGTGCCGCGCGGCGTGAGACGGACGCGGTAGGTCCGGCGGTCCTCGCCCGCGTCCCCGCGGGTGACGTGTCCGGACTCCACCAGTCCGTCCACGAGACCGGTCATCGCCGCACGGGTGACGCCGGTGAGGTCGGCCAGGTCGGCGGGGGTGAGGCCGTCCTCGCTGGCCTTGTAGAGCGCCATCAGGACCTGCCAGCGACCGCGCGAGAGGCCGTAGGCCTGGGAGTGCTGCTCGAGGGCGGCGTCGAACTCCCGGTGGAAGTAGAGGAGCGGAACGCACGCCGAGATGGCGTCCCGGTCCAGGCCAGGGACGCCCCGGGCGAGCTGCTCGATCTTCTCGAAGCGGGGGCAGGGAGTCTTCACGGGTTGATAGTTAAGGCGTTGACCATCAGGCGTCAAACCAAAATCGGAGCCCCCGTTGTCCTCCAGGTGTCAGGGGGTTGCGCGATGTTCCCGGCCCTCCGGCACCCCGCCGGCCTGCATGTCGGGACCTGTGCGCAAGCTCAATCTGTCCGAACTGGAATGGCTCCCCTACGCCATCGCGCCGGGGGTGGGCGGTGAGGTCCGCGACGTCGGCCGGGCGGTGGGCACCCGGAACGTGGGGCTGCGCATCCAGCGCATCCCGCCGGGCGCACGCGCCTCCCGCCGGCACCGTCACCTGTTCCAGGAGGAGCTCCTGGTGGTCGTGCGTGGCGAGGGCACGCTGGTCCACGGCGAGGAGCGCGTCGCCGTGCGCTCGGGCGACTTCGTCAGCTACCACGCCGGCGATCCGGAGGCGCACACCCTGGAGAACACCGGCCAGGGCGTGCTCGAGGTCTGGGCCTTCGGTGATCGGGTGCCGCACGAGGTTTGCGTCTACCCCGACGAGCAGGTCGCCTACGTCGAGGCCCTGGGCGGCGACGTCCCGCTGTCCGACGTCGAGGCCTGGGCCACGCTGGCCGGGCGCGGCAACGGGATCGAGGCTGCCGCGCCCGACGAGGCCGAGGAGTAGACGGACAGTTCGCGCATGAGACGAGCAGGGAGGTGCGTGCCTTTGTTATGCCGCGCGCACCCGTGAGCCCTCCGCCCGTCCTCGAGGTCGAGCACCTGGTCAAGCGCTACCGCGACGTCACCGCGCTCGCCGGGGTGTCGCTCACCATCGGCGCGGGGGAGATCTTCGCCCTCCTCGGCCCGAACGGCGCGGGGAAGACGACGCTCATCGGCGCCGTCTGCGGGCTGGTGAAGAAGACCAGCGGCACCATGCGCCTCTTCGGGGTGGACCTGGACCAGGAGCCGCTCCGGCCCCGCTACGACGTGGGCCTCGTCCCGCAGGAAGTGAACTTCGACCCCTTCTTCACGGTCAGCGAGTCGCTGCGGATCCAGCTCGGGTACTACGCCCGGCCGGCGGACGAGGCCCGCATCGCCGAGGTGCTGGAGGCGCTCAGCCTGAGCGAGAAGGCGAACTCGCAGACCCGCGCGCTGTCGGGCGGCATGAAGCGGCGGCTGCTCATCGCCAAGGCGCTGGTGCATCGCCCGAAGCTCGTCTTCCTCGACGAGCCGACGGCCGGCGTGGACGTGGAGCTCCGGCGCGACCTCTGGGCCTACGTGCGGCGGCTCCGGAGCGAGGGGACCACGGTCATCCTCACCACCCACTACCTCGAGGAGGCCGAGGAGCTCGCCGATCGCGTGGGAATCATCAACTCGGGACGGCTGCTCCTGGTGGAGGACAAGGTCGCCCTGCTCCGGCGCATGGGCGAGAAGCGGGTGCGGATCACCTTCTCCGCGGCCGTCGGTCCGCTGCCGCCAGGGCTGGACGGGAAAGCGGAGCTGGCCGAGGACCGACGCTCCCTCGTGGTCACCGAGCGCAACGGACAGCCCAGCGCCGGCGAGGTGCTCGGGCAGCTGTACCGGGGCGGGTTTCCGGTGGTCGAGGTCGACACCCGGGCGAGCCGGCTGGAGGACGTGCTGATCGAGATCCTCCGCGGCGGGGACGAGGGCGCGGCATGAACACCACCGGGCTGCAGACGCTCTTCGTGAAGGAGGTGCGTCGGTTCCTGCGGGTGCCCGGGCAGACGGTGCTCAGCCCGCTCATCTCCACCACCCTCTACTTCGTGGTGTTCGGGGTGAGCCTCGGCGGGCGGATGGAGGAGGTCACCGGCCAGCCCTATCTCCCGTTCATCGTGCCCGGCCTGGTGTTCCTCGGGCTGGCGAACAACGCCTTCCTCAACACGAGCAGCTCGATGTTCATCATGAAGATCCAGGGAACCATCGTGGACCTCCTGGTGGCTCCGCTCGGGCCCTGGGAACTGCTGCTCGGATTCGTGGGCGGAGGGGTGGTCCGCGGCCTCACGGTCGGCCTGCTCACCTGGGCGGCGGCTCTGGTGTTCACCGGCTTCCAGCTGGCCCACCCGCTGGTGACCGTCGGCTTCCTCCTGGGGACCGCCTACGTGTTCTCGGTGCTGGGGCTCATCGCGGCGGTGTGGGCCGAGAAGTTCGAGCAGATCAACTTCTTCCCCACCTTCGTGATGCTCCCGCTGACGTTTCTCGGCGGGGTCTTCTACAGCATCGGCCGGCTGCCAGAGCCGTGGCGGACCCTCAGCCACTTCAACCCGATGGTCTACATGGTGGAGGGGCTCCGGTACGGGATGCTGGGGACGGCCGCGCTCCCGCCGGACAACGGTGTGCTGATTCTCCTGGTGCTCGCGGTGGCCTCGACCGCGGTGACCTACGCGCTGCTCGCGCGGGGATACAAGCTCAAGCAGTGACCGCCATCACACGGCGACCGCCCGGGTGGGCCGCGAGGCGCGCGCGAATCGCGGCCAGCGAGGACGAATCGACCCACCCGGTTTCTGCCGTCACCCCCGGAGACGATCCACGTCGGCGAGGAAGCGGCGGAGGATGGCAGCGACCTCGGCCGGCTGGTCGAGCTGTGGCCAGTGGCTGGTGTCCTCGATGAACACGTTGGGCAGCTCGGGAACCGCGGCACGCATCGCCATCGGGCTGTCGAGCGCGCGGACGGTGACGACCAGCTTCGGGCCCGGGAAGCGCCGGACCACCGTGGGGTCGTACCGGAGGAGGGACTCCATCGACTCGACGTAGGTCTCGCGGACGGTGAGCCCCAGGGTGGCCAGGACGTGCTGGCGCGTCTCCGGCCGGGCGTCATGGAGGATCTGCTCGAACCACCGCCGGCTCGAGGCGCGGAAGCGACCGGGCGCCATGCCCGCGCGCCATTCCGTCAGCTCTGCCTCGGGGAGGCCCCGGACGTCGCCCGCCGGGTCGAGGAACACCGCGCCCGAGAACCGGTCGGGGAAGCGAGCCACCGCCTCGCCGGTGACCGCGCCGCCGTAGCTGTGGCCGACCAGGACCGGCCGGTCCAGGCCGGTGCCCGCGGCGACGGCCACGACGTCGGCCGCCATCGCCGCCAGCTCGCGGCGCCCATCGGCCGGAGGGTCCGACTCGCCATATCCGCGCTGGTCGAAGGAGACCACCGTGCGGTCGGTCGCGAGGAGCGGCGTGAGCGCGTACCAGTGGCTGCGGTCCGCGCCGCCCCCGTGGACCAGGAGCACCGGAGTGCCCGGTCCGCGTCCGGTGGTCTCCACCCGCAGCCGTCCGGCGCCTCCCGGGACCCAGTCCATGGCAGTGCGGGACGCTACGCCCGGAGCGCCGGCGCCCGCCACAGCCATGGCCACGGCGAGCGTGTTACAGGACGCCCCGGCGATGCTGGCCGCACGTCCGCACATCGAACCCCGGCGCGTTCCTGGCGCCGACTCCGTCGTGGTGAGCGAGATCTATCTCTCGCTGCAGGGCGAGTCGTCTCACCAGGGCCTGCTGTGCAGCTTCGTGCGGCTCACCGGCTGTCACCTCCGCTGCCGGTGGTGCGACTCGGCCTTCGCCTTCCGGGGCGGGACGCGGATGTCGGTGACCGAGGTGGTGGAGCGGGTGAAGGCGCTCGACTCGCCCCGCGTGGAGGTGACCGGGGGAGAGCCGCTGCTGCAGCCGGGCGTGTACCCGTTGATGGAGGCGCTGCTCGCCGAGGGCCTGGTCGTGCTGCTCGAGACCTCCGGAGCCATCGACGTGCGGCTGGTGCCACCGGCGGTGCACAAGATCGTCGACGTGAAGTGCCCCGGGTCGGGCGAGGCGGACCGCAACGACTGGCGATGCCTGGAGAGCCTCACCGAGCGCGACGAGCTGAAGTTCGTGCTCGCCTCGAGGCAAGACTACGACTGGGCCCGGGAGCGCATCGCCGAGCACGCCCTCGCCCGCGGGCCGGCCGGACTGCTCTTCTCCACCGTGCACGGGGAGCTGTCTCCCGCGACGCTCGCCGAGTGGATCATCGCCGACCGGTTGCCTGTGCGCTTCCAGCTGCAGCAGCACAAGGTGCTCTGGGCACCGGACGCGCGCGGCGTCTGAGCGTCGGTCCGAGGAGACACGGTTCCACGACATCGGGATGGCGGACCGTCTTCCGGGCGATCCCTCCCCAGGAGCGACGTCTCACCCGTCGCCGGAGGCGGAGCCCGCCGAGCGCACGAGCCCATCACACCGTCGAGGACGGTTGGACGGGCGCTCCGCCGGGGCGTCTCAGATGACGACGCGGGGCGCGGCGGTGGCGGTGTCACCCGTGTTCGGCGTCCCGGTGGGCTCGATCAGCAAGATGTGGGCTTCCTCGTCGGCAACCGGTCGGTGCTCGACGCCTCTCGGCACGACGTAGAGCTCTCCCGGACCGAGCTCGACGTTCCCCTCGCGCAGCTCGATCCTGATCCGTCCCTTCAGCACGAGGAAGAAGTCGTCGGTGTTCTCATGCCGGTGCCACATGAACGGCCCCTTCACCTTCACCACCATGAGGTCGTGACCGTTGAACTGGCCGACGGTACGCGGCCGGTAATGTTCGGAGAAGGTGGCCAGCTTCTCGGCGAGGTTCACCCCGTTCATGCGCTCCTCCACCGGGCGTCCCCGGCGCCCGCGACGGTGGAGGTTGCCCGGGCGAGGGCGAGGACCGCCAGCACAGTTCCCTGGCGTCGAGCCTCTGCCCGAGGTCGCCCGCCTGCTCACGCGGTCACTTCTTGAGGCTCGCCAGGTCGATCGAGAACCGGTACTTCACATCGCTCTTCAGCGTCCGCTGGTAGGCCTCGTTCACCTGCTGCATGGGGATGATCTCGACGTCGGCCACGATCCCGTGCTTGCCGCAGTGGTCGAGCATCTCCTGGGTCTCGGCGATGCCGCCGATGAGCGAGCCCGCGAGCCGCTTGTTCCCCGCGACGAGTGACATGGCGCTGAGCTTCAGCCGCTCGGGCGGCACACCCACCATCGCCATCGTGCCGCCCGGCCGGAGCATCGAGAGATAGGCCTCGATGTCGTGCTGCGCGCTCACCGTGTCGAGGAGGAAGTCGAACTTGCCGGCCTGCGCCTTCAGTGCTGCGGGATCCCGGGTGAGGACGAATCCGGTGGCGCCGAGCCGCTCGGCGTCCTTCTGCTTCGACGGAGAGGTGCTGAACATCGTGACCTCCGCACCCATCGAGCGCGCGAGCTTCACGCCCATGTGGCCGAGCCCACCGAGCCCGACCACGCCCACCTTCTGCCCGGCCTTCACCCCCCACTGCCGCAGCGGCGAGTAGGTGGTGATCCCCGCACAGAGCAGGGGCGCGGCTCCGGCCGGGTCGAGCCCCGCCGGGATGCGCAGCACGAAGGATTCCTTGACCACGACGGCGGTCGAGTACCCGCCGTAGGTCGGCGTGGTCCGGTTCATCTCCGTTCCGTTGTAGGTCCACGCCGCCGTCTGGGTGCAGAACTGCTCGGTGCCCCGGCGGCAAGGGGCGCAGCGGCCGCACGAGTCCACCATGCACCCGACCCCCGCGAGGTCGCCGATCCTGAACTTCGTGACCGCCGCACCGACCCGGGTGACCCGACCGAGGATCTCGTGCCCCGGCACCATCGGGAAGATCGCCCCACCCCACTCGTCACGCGCCTGGTGGATGTCCGAATGGCAGATTCCGCAGAACAGGATGTCGATCTGCACGTCGTCGGGACGGAGGTCCCGGCGCTCCACCGTGAAGGGAGCGAGAGGCACACCGGCGGAGCGCGCTGCATAGGCTGGGACGTTCATCGGTGGCCCCTTCGAGGGTGGACCGGCGCGACACCGGCCAGCGCGCTCACGTAACGGCCCCGGCCCGGGCCGTCCGAACTGCAACCGGTGGAAGTACGACTCCCGACACGGTGCCGCGAGCGGGCCTCGCACGCGGAGTCCGACGTTCGCGACGGAACCCGGGCCGCGACGTTTCAGCGCAGCGGCGCCAGAAGCTCGGCCAGGTTCACGCGCGTGGCGTGCACCCCCAGGCAAACCGCCGCGACACCCACGCACGCGAACCACGCCGGGACCAGCAGGGCCTTCCACCGGTGCTCGAACTGCCCCACCGCGAACCAGGCCACGTAAGCCGGGATGAGCAGCACCATCAGCCCGGTCCCCAGGCTCCGCCCGAAGGCGTGCCGGAGGATGGGAACGGTCAGCGCCCCCGCGGCGATCGAGAAGAGTGCACCCGTCCAGGCCAGCATCGTGCGAAGGTCCCCTGCGCGGAGGTCTCTAACATGAGCGCAGTCCGCAGCGTCCTCTTCTGGGCCGTCTTCGGCGGCCTGGCCGGAACCTGGACCGGAGGGCTCATCTCTCGCGCGTTCCTGCCCTGGTTCAACACCCCCGGGGCCGGGATCATGTCCCAGTGCGCCTGCGAGCCCCTGGCCATCAGCACCGTGTCGCACACGCTCACCATCGAGCTCGGAGGCTTGATCAGCGGCGCGGTGGTCTTCGCGGTGCTGGCGATCGTCCTCGGCGCCGGCCGGAAGCGGAAGGTCGAGCCCTCCGCGCCGGCGACGCCGCCGGCCGCCGCCTGACCAGGGCGAGCTTCTCCGGCCGGGTGAGCCGCTTCAGCGCCCACTCGCGCCTGAGCGCTGCGCTCCGGTCCACCGCCGGCTCGGCGTAGACCAGGCGTACGGGCAGCCGGCTCCGGGTGTAGGCCGCCCCGCGGCCGGTGCAGTGGACCCGGAGGCGTGCTTCCAGGTCGTTGGTCGCCCCCGTGTAGAGAGACCCGTCGCCGCAGCGAAGCATGTACACGCACCAGTCGTGCATGGTGAGGGGGAAGGCTGGTCAGCCCGGGTGGGCCCATGCTACGGCACCGGGCCGCCCATGGCCCGTTTCCTCCTCTCCTCCGTCGTCGTCGTCGCAGCGCTGGGCTGCCAGAAGGGCAGCTCGGCGGACCGCATCACCCTCGACCTCGCCCAGAAGCCGAAGGGGGGCACCCCCCTCGCCACGTTCAAGGGAGGAGCCCTCACCGTGGAGGAGGTCAACCACCAGCTCTCGGCCCTTCCGCCCATGGTCCGGATGCGGCTACAGACCCCGGCGGCTCGGAAGGACTACGTGGAAGGGCTGGTCCGGGTCGAGCTGCTCGCTCGCGAGGGCGTCCGCCAGGGCCTGCAGAACGAGCCCGACGTGCTCGAGACGGTGAAGAAGGCCCTGGCCCAGAAGACCCTTCAGCAGGCCCTGGAGAAGAACGCGCCGCAGCCGACCGACGAGGAGGTCAAGGCCTGGTACGACAGCCATCAGGCGGACTACCAGCGGCCGGAGACGATCCAGGTGCAGGACCTCTTCCTCAGCGCCGACGCGCAGGACGCCGCCAAGCGGAAGGCCCGCGCCGCGGAGGCCGAGAAGCTCCGGGCGAAGGCCCGCGCGCTGAAGCCGGAGGACGAGCAGGGATTCTCCGCGCTGGTCAAGGCCAGCTCGGACGACGCGCTCACCAAGAACATGGGGGGTGACCTGCGCCCGATGCCCGCCGCGGACCTCGAGGCCCGCTTCGGCACCGAGGTGGGTCAGGCGGCCAGGTCTCTGCAGGCCACCGGGGACATCTCACCGGTGGTCGCCACCGGGAAGGGGTTTCACCTGCTCCGGCTGAAGGCCCGCACCCCGGCCCGCGTCGTCCCCCTGGACGAGGTGAAGCCGCAGATCCGCAACCGCCTCTACAGCGAGCGGCGCACCGCCGCCAGCGACGAGCTGCTGAAGCGGCTGAAGTCCGAGGCCGGCTACACCCTGGACGAGGCGGCCCTGGCGCAGATCGCCCCCGCTCCTTCTGCGCCCGGCATGCCGGGCATGGGACACCCCGGAATGGGCGGGATGCCCGGTGGCC
>DASROG010000020.1:0-7996 GCA_035646995.1 Myxococcaceae bacterium | reverse complement strand
TGGTAGTAGGGGTGGGGCTTCGGGTACAGCGTGTCGCACAGCTCGAGATAGGCGCGGCCGTAGGGCTGGTTCTCGACGCGCTGCCGCCGCTCGTTGCTGACCACGTCGCGCTGGGTGGCGAGCTTCTTCGCGTCCAGGGTGGGGAGGAGGAAGCCCATCCGGTCGGACTCGATCCACAGCGCCGTCGGCAACTGGCTTGCCGGAACGGTCTCGAAGTAGTTGGTCCGGTCGAAGTCGGTGCTCCCGTTGGCCGCCCCCCCCAGGCCAGCCCCGATGGCCGCCAGCACCTTGTCCGGATCGGGAACGTGCTGGCTGCCGGAGAACATCATGTGCTCGAAGAGGTGGGCGAAGCCGCTCCGGCCCGGGCGCTGGTTGGCAGCGCCCACGTGGTACCAGACGTTCACCGTCACCTGGGGGGCCCGGTGGTCCTCGCTGAGGAAGACCCGGAGCCCGTTGGGCAGGGTGAATTCCTGGTAGGAGATGCCCGGCTCGGTGGCGGCGACGGCGCGCGAGGCGCCGAGGAGAAGGATCAGGCTGACGACGACGGCTCGGGGTGGCACGGGAAGGCTCCTAGCGCGCCCCGCCCGGCCAGCGAAAGAGGCGCAGCGCCCGGACGCAGCGAGCAGGCAAGTGCTACAAGACCGTTCCGCTGAACCACCAGGAAATGCTACGTTCTTGGTCCGGAGGCGCCGGCAGGAGAGACGAAAAAACGATTCGCTGTCCTCACCCTGGCAGTCCTCCGTCGCTCCCCTGCTGAAGCCCTCGTCCCGAAAACAAGACCCTCGATGCTGGACTGGCTGCACACCCTCTTCTCCCGCGATCTGGCCATCGACCTGGGGACCGCGAACACCCTCATCTACATCCGCGGCCAGGGCATCGTGTCCAACGAGCCCTCGGTGGTGGCGGTCCAGCAGGACGGACGCGGCGCGAAGCGGGTCATGGCGGTGGGCAAGGAGGCGAAGGAGATGCTCGGGCGCACGCCCGGGAACATCGTCGCCATCCGGCCGATGAAGGACGGGGTCATTGCCGACTTCGAGATCACCGCGGCGATGCTCCGCTACTTCATCCAGACCGCCCACAACCGGAAGGTGGGCGTGAAGCCGCGGATCATCATCGGTATTCCCTCGGGCATCACCGAGGTGGAGCGGCGGGCCGTCCGGGAGGCGGCGGAGAACGCAGGTGCCCGCGAGGTCTACCTCATCGAGCAGCCGATGGCGGCGGCGATCGGCGCAGGGCTCCCTGTGACCGAGCCGAGCGGTAACATGATCGTGGACATCGGCGGCGGAACCTCCGACGTGGCGGTCATCTCGCTCTCGGGCATCGTGTTCGCCAAGAGCGTGCGCGTCGGAGGCGACAAGCTCGACGAGTCGATCATCCAGTACGTCAAGCGCAAGTACAACCTCCTCATCGGCGAGCGCACCGCGGAGCTGATCAAGATGGGGATCGGCACCGCGTACCCGACCGACGAGGTGATGACCATGGAGATCAAGGGGCGCGACCTGGTCGCCGGTGTGCCCCGGACGCTCACCGTCACCTCGGACGAGGTGCGAGAGGCGCTCGCCGAGCCGGTGAACGGCATCGTCGAGGCGGTGAAGATGACGCTGGAGCGAACCCCGCCCGAGCTGGCCGGAGACATCGCGGACCGGGGCATCGTCCTCGCCGGGGGCGGGGCGCTGCTCAAGAACCTGGACACCCTGCTACGGGAGGAGACCGGCCTTCCGGTGTTCCTGGCCGAGGACCCACTCTCGGCGGTGGTGGTCGGCGCGGGAAAGGCGCTGGAGTCGCTCGACATCCTCCGGCAGGTCTGCCACCCGGTCTAGCAGGCACCTCGGGCCGGCTCGCCGGGAGGTCTCGAGGCGCGTAGCGTGCTCGCCGGCATGGACGGCTCCGCCACCCTCCTCTCCAGCCTCCTCACCGGTCTCGGCCTCGCGGGCGCCGCGGGGCTGAACGCGTACATCCCCCTGCTCGGCGTGGCCGTCCTGGGCCGGATGCACGTCCTCACCCTGTCGGCACCGTTCGACGTGCTGATGCATCCGGTGGCCATCGGCGCGCTGGTGGTGCTCCTGGCGCTGGAGGTGGTGGTGGACAAGGTTCCCGCGGCGGACCACGTGAACGACATGGTGCAGACGTTCATCCGGCCCGCGGCCGGGGCCCTGCTCTTCCTCGGCGGGAGCGGCGCTGCGGGGCAGGTGCATCCGCTGGTGCTGCTCGTCGCGGGCCTGGTGACCGCCTTCGGGGTCCATGCCACCAAGGCAGCGGTGCGTCCGGCGGTGAACGTGGCCACGCTGGGGGTGGGCACCCCCGTGGTCTCGCTCCTCGAGGACGTGCTCTCGGCGATCACCACCCTGGTCGCCGTGCTGGTCCCGGTGCTGGTGGTGCTCCTGCTCGTTGCCCTGCTCTGGGTCGGGCTCCGGTTCGCTCGCCGGCGCCGGGCCGGGGCCTGACCGATGATCGAGACCATCCCCGGCGTGGGGAGGCTCGCGGTCCTCGCCGATCCCGGAGGGGCGGTGCTCGCCTTGCTGGCGCCGGGTCCCGGTCCGGCCCACGGCTGAGGCGCAGCACCGAGGCGTCGGGCGAGACCCTCCGGGCCCGCGCCCTGGTTCGCGAGCTAGTTCTTCGCGGTCTTCTCCTCGACCAGGTCCCACTTCCCCTTGGAGTCGATGAAGACCGTGCATCCGGCCGCGTCGGCGCATTTGGTCGTGTGCTGCTTCTTTCCGGTGAACGAGAAGGACGAGCCCGCCGGCAGCGAGTGGTCCTGGCCGTCGTTGAGGACCATCGTCCCGCTGACCACCACCACGTGGTGATCGGCGGTGTGATGATGAAGCGGGACGGTCGCGTTCCCCGGCAACTTGACGAAGAAGCGGGCGGCTCCCTTGCTCGGGTCTCCCTGGACAGGAGCGAGCTGGAAGCCCGGCCGGTCCGGCACGTCGGACCACTTGAGGTCTCCAGCCGGAGCGTAGGCGGCCTTTCCCTTGTCCTTGGCCCCGGCCATCCACGGAACGAGAAGCGCTGCTCCGACGATCGCTGCCTTGGCGATGGTCCTGATCATTGGGTTCTCCCCTCGAGTGCGAGGCCGGCTGGAACGGCCCGGCAGCCGCACCCTAGCGCTCAAGGCGAGCGCGGGAGGCCTTTTCACCAGAGCATGTCCTGATCCTCGGTCACCCCGGGCAGTTCGCTGAGAGTGAGGTCGCGTCCGCGGAACCGCAGCCTTCCAGTGAAGAAGCCAAGCGGCTGCACGAACCGGCTCCGCAGCAGGCCGAGGTTGCGGACGTCCCGGTGCGCGTGAAGCGGCCGGAAGGTGACCTGCACCGTGCCGTCGCGGGTCTCGATCCGCCAGAGGTCCAGTGGATCGGCGGCGTGGAAGTGGAAGACGGCCGGACCCACCGGCTCGAGCTGGTCGCCCAGGAAGAGCACGTTCTCGCCGGCGGTCCCCTCGGCCACCTCGTTGAATCCGGCGACCAGGTTGAACCCCAGCGGCGTGCCGTCCTCGAGCCGACCGCAGGCCATCGCCCAGCTCCAGCGGGTGCGCCGTGCCAGGTACCCGTGAGTCGAGTCCAGCCCGACCACGCCACCGTCGAGCGGATACCGCCGCCGTCCCACCTCCAGGCGCCCCGCCGCCAGCAGGCCGACGGACTTCTGCGTGACGTTGATGCCCTCGCGACGCAGCGCCGACCCGTCTCCCTCCCGGCGAGGCTGCCCGGGCACGGGGGCCACCAGCGCCAGGGGCGGAGGCGCGCCGGTGACCAGCGCCTCGCCCTCGAACGTCACCCGTCCGCTCCTCGGTCGGCGGAGGGCGGAGATCTCCACCGAGTGGCGATACCGGTCGGAGTCCGGAGGGCGCGCGAAGCGGAACCGCGCCCCCGGGACCCGGAAGCTCCCCGCCAGGCCGCGCGACATCTCGTCGGACACGGTGGTCAGTGGGGCCGGAGGACCGAGCAGCGTCTCGTCCACGAGCGGCTGCTTCTCGCGGAGGTCCACCGCGGCGAAGAAGGCGTTCGAGGCGTAGCCCATCTCGGCGATCGCCATGACCGCCACCAGCTCGGGCGTGGTGTACAGAGCGTAGTGCCAGCGCTTCCTCCTGAGGCGACGAGCCCAGGCGGGCAGGGCGTGAGGAGGCGCGAGGCGAGCGAGGTCCACCGGCCCCAGCTCGCCGGCATAGGCCCCGAACGGCGGAACCCCGTCCGGGCCGGGAATCTGCGGCGGGGCTGGAGAGAGGGCGAGCATCAGGGACGCGGCGTGCGTAGTCTGGCACGGCTGGAGGAGTCGCCATGTCCAATCCCGCGCCGTTGAAGGTCAGCAGCCAGGTCGTGCAGGAAGGCAAGCCCATCCCGACGAGCGCCGTGTACACCGGCGCAGGCGGCCAGAACGTCAGCCCCGACCTCTCCTGGGAGGCTCCGCCGGCGGGGACCAAGAGCCTCGCCATCACCTGCTACGACCCGGACGCGCCGACCACGGTGGGCTTCTCCCACTGGGTGCTGTTCAATCTCCCGTCGGATCTGAAGGCCCTTCCCGCGGGGGCGGGTGCTCCCGGCAAGACGCCCAAGGGCGCGACGCTGGGCTTCACCGACTACGGCGAGAGCGCGTACGGTGGAATGGCGCCGCCCCCGGGAGATCCGGCGCACCGCTACCAGTTCACGGTGTACGCGCTGGACGTGCCGCGGCTGGAGGGCGCGGACGAGCGGACGACCTACGCGAAGTTCCGCTTCATGATCCGGAGCCACGTCCTGGCCCAGGGCACGCTGACCGGGCTCTTCGGGCGGAAGGGGTGACCGCAGCGGGCGGCACGCCGCGCTCTAGTGGCCCTGGCCGAAGAGCCGGGCATATCTGGGATCGCTGCGCACGGCCCGGAGGTCCGCGTCGCCGTCGGCCAGACCCTGATCACGGAAGCCGAGAGCGACGGCTTTGCCGAGCGACGCGAGGGCGGCGTCCACCTTGCCCTGCCGACCCTGCGCGCAGGCGAGCTGGAAGGCGTCACCCGGAGCTCCGCGTTGCTGGAACAGCTCCGCGAAGGTGCGTTCGGCTGCCGCGTTCGCGTCGCTCGCGAGCTGGGCATCGCCGAGCGCCGCCAGGGTGATGGGCCGCACGTCGCCGAGGGCGACCGCGGACTCGAGGGTCTGGATGGCCGCTCTCGTCTCTCCCCGCAGGAGCCGGGCACGCCCGAGCCGTGAGAGGACGACGGCGTCCCTCGAGGACTTCGCCGCCTGGGCCGAGAGCAGGGACACGGCTCGCTCGGTGTCCTGGGAAACCAGCTCGTCGCATGGGCTCGCCCTCTTCGTGCGCCGGCTCGGGCGCGCGACGGGAACGAGCAATCGACGTGCCTCGACGAACGGGGCCGTCGGTGCAGCCGGCGGGCACGAGGCGCCCGGCGGCGTGCAGACCCGGGAACGGCGGTCCCAGATCCGCTCAGCCCCTGCGACACCGCGACCCAGCGGCTCTCCGACCAGCCGGGAGCAGCCGGTCACCGGCCCGAGCGAGCGCCGCCGCTCCGAGGTTCAGCCCGCTGCGTAGTCTCGGCGGTGTTGATTCACCCCGGTGAAGCGGAAGGCGCCCGGCGCCGGGGGGATGTCGGGCGGCGCCTCGGGAGACAGCGCCATCAGCCGCTCGTACTCCTCCACGGTGACCCGCTCGCGTGAGCCGAGCACCTCGTCCAGCCGGGCCCGCTGGATCCGCTCGGCGGCGTTCTTGCCGACGACGCCGGAGAAGAACTCGCTCGCGCAGCCGCTCCCGTAGCTGAAGAGGCCGATCCGCTTGCCCGCGAGCCCGGTGGCGTCGGCGTGCAGCATCCCCGCGAGCCCGAGGTAGAGCGAGCCGGTGTAGATGTTGCCCACCCGCGAGCAAAGGGTCAGCGAGCCTGCCACCTGTCGCTCGAAGCTGGTCGCGCCCTCTCGCTCCTCACGGGCCTCGTCGAACGCGCCGAGCACGTCGTCCAGGTCGCAGCGGCGGAGCCGGGCATGGGCCTTCTTCGCCATCTTGCAGAAAGGCACGTGATAGCCGATGGCCGCCAGCTGCTCGCTGGGAAGCGCCGAGACTGCCCGGCGGACGATCTCCTTTGCCTCCGCCCGGCCGCGCCAGTCGCGGTAGGCGCCGGACAGCGCCTCCAGGTAGCAGTCGATGGAGTAGTGCCCATCCACGACCGCCTCGCGACGGCCGAGCGGACGCCAGAAGTCGAACACGTGCGCGCTGCTCGTTCCGTTCAGGCCGAGGTCGATGGCGAAGAGCTCCGGACGGGACGAGACCAGGAGCGCCACCGCGCCGGCTCCCTGGGTGGGCTCGCCCGCGGTCTTCACCCCGTACCGCGCGATGTCCGAGCAGACGATGATCGCCGACTTTCCGCCGGCCACTCCCGAGGCAATCCACTCGATGGCCGCCATCAGCGCCGCGGTGCCGCCGTAGCAGGCGTGCTGCACGTCGAACACCCGCATGTGCCGGGGTAGCCCCACCGCGCCTTGCACGTACGAGGCGACCGGCTTGCTGTGGTCCACGCCGGTCTCGGTGCCTACCGCCAGCATCCCGATCGACGCCGGGTCGACGTCGCTCGAGTCGACCAGCCGCCGCACTGCGGTGGCGGCGAGGGCGACGGTGTCCTCCCCGGGATCGGTCACCGCCATCTCACGCACGCCGAGGCCGGCGATGTACTTGGCCGGGTCCACGCCGCGCGCGCGTGCCAGATCATCCAGGTGGAGCGTGCGCCGAGGCAGCGCCACGGCAAGGGCCTCGATGCCCACGGACGTCTTCATGCGTGTGATTCTCCCCTCAAGCTGAGGCAGGGACCCGGGCCGGCCGCCCGGAGCGGGTGAACGGGTACCGCCCGACGAGGTGCCGCGGAGGCGGCTCCGGCGCAGGGGCGCGAGCCTTCGTGAACGGACTCAGGAGCGGGGCGCGAGGCCGGTGAAGAGCAGATCCACCATGCCCGCTGCGATCTCGTCGTCGGTGCGCTTCCCGCCCGGCTTGAACCACTTGTAGATCCAGAGCACCATCCCCAGGAAGGAGAAGGCGGCGACCGTGGGATCCACCGGTCGGATCTGTCCCTTCTCCACCGCCTCGGCGAAGGACGATTCGAGGAACCGCACGTAGCGCTTCTTGCGCGCGTTGATCTGCGCCTGCGCCTTGCCGGTCAAGGTGTCGTGCTCGTGGAGGATGATGGTGACTTCCTTGCTCCACCCCCGGGTGACGAGCTTGATGTTCCTCGCCATGCAGGCCTTGAGACGCTCCACCGGGTCGGGGATGTGCTCCACCTCGGAGAGGACGCGCTCCTCGAACACGTCCATCCCGTAGTTCATGATCTCGACGAGCAGCTGCTCCTTGCTCTCGATGTGGTGATAGAGACCGGCCTTGGTGAGGCCGCAGCCATCCGCGATCTCCTGGATGCTGGTCCCCTCGTAGCCCTGCTTGCAGATGAGCCGCGCCGCGGTCTCGAGGATGGCCCGGTGCTTCGCAGTGGTGTCGTCGGTGCGTCTCACGGGGGGGCATCGAGATTACCACTCGCGTCAGTGCGGGCCGCTCGAGGAGCTCCTACCGACTGGTAGGTAGCAGCCTGGCCCCTTCCCCGTCCAGCCCCCCTCGAGTTCACCCGTCTCGACGCGGGGTTGGAGGTGAGTACATTGTGGGCGTCCGTGCACCGCCCCCCTGCCCGACTGCTCATCGTCCTCGCGGTCAGCGCCTCGGCCTGCGCCTGGCTCCAGATGGCCGAAGGCGGATTCAAGAAGCCGGCCGTGGCCTACAAGACTGCCTCGCTCACGGACGTCTCGCTGAGCGGGGGCACGCTGAACGTCGTGACCAGCGTGGACAACCCGAACCCGGTCGGGCTGGCGCTCACGGACGTCGACTACCGGCTCAGCGTCGACGGGCATCCGGTGGCAGCGGGGCGGCCGCCCGAGGGGCTGGAGATTCCGGCGAACGGAAGCGCGGACGTGACGCTCCCGGCGTCGTTCAAGTTCACCGACCTGGGGCAGACGGTGACCACGGTGCTCGCGAAGGGAAGTGCCGGGTACAAGGC
>DASROG010000019.1:0-4065 GCA_035646995.1 Myxococcaceae bacterium | reverse complement strand
GGTGCGCTGGTGCCCCCGGCGATGGACCTGCTCTGGTCTCGCTTCCAGCTCGCCGACCTGGACCGGGTCTGCGAGGCGGCGGGGGTCGATCCCACCGCCCTCTCGGAGGCGCGGGCCCTGGCCTCGGTGCGCCGGGTGGCCACGCTCGCCGAGGAGGCGAGCTTCATGCCCGCGCTGGTGGAGATGACCTTCGCCCGTGTTCGCGGGGCGCGCGCGGTGCGCGCGGCCTTCGAGGCGCTGCCTCCGGTGCCGGCCACCGCCTGGGTCCGCTGCCGGGACCTGTCCGCAGCCGAGCCCTTCCTCGCCGGCGCCGACGAGCGCACCTTCCTCGCCTCGCTCGCCGACTTCCGCCCCGCCGAGGCCCTCTCCTCGCTGCAGTCGGCGCTCCTGCGCGCGCTGGAGCACGCGGGGCTGGTGGAGGTCCTCGCGCCCGAGGAGTGGGAGGCCCGCGCCGGAGCCGAGCGAATCGAGGCCGAGCGCCGGGCGGAGGAGGAGTCCCGGCGCGAGGCCGCTCGGCATGCCCTCGAGGCGGCGCGCGCGGCCGAGGAGCACCGCCAGGCCGAGATGCGCGACCGAGCCGATGCCGCGCGCCGTGCGCTCGAGGCCGCCAAGGCCGCCGAGGCGGCGTGGCGCAAGGCCCGGGAGGGCAACGGCGAGGCGGCCGCTCCGCCGGTGCGCACCACCGAGCGCGAGTTCCCCGCCGGCCCGACCGGCCGGGTGACCGCCCCCGAGTTCCCGGCGCCCGACCCACCGACCCGTTCCGAGTTCGGTCCCCCGGCGCCCGTCCACACCACCGAGCTCGAGTTCCACGCGCTCTCGGAGGACATGCCTCCGCTCGAGGAGCCTCCTCCCGGGGAGATCGACGAGCCGGTTCCGGTGCTCACCCGGACCACGCTCCCCC
This sequence comes from Myxococcaceae bacterium, assembly GCA_035646995.1. Taxonomy (GTDB): domain Bacteria; phylum Myxococcota; class Myxococcia; order Myxococcales; family Myxococcaceae; genus RPRB01. The sequence continues at coordinate 3,164 of DASROG010000019.1, read as the reverse complement.
CGTTCGAGCCCCCCGTCCCGGGGACGGACCCGATGGGGCTGCCTCCGGTCGCCTCCTCGCTCGGAGACGAGGACACCCTGGTCCGCGCCATGGAGCAGGCGCACGGGCACACCGACCCATTCGCGCCGATGCCCATGACGCCTCCGCCGCGCCCGCCCCGCGGCGAGCCTCCGGCGCCCGCGCGCAAGGGAACGGATCCGTACGCCCCGGGTGGTGTCGAGCCCCACGCCCGGCAGACGGACCCCTACGCCCACGCGCTCCCGCGCGACACCCCGTCCCGGGGGACCGACGAGCTGCCCACGCCGCCATCGCAGCCGTTCGCCTTCCCGCCGCCGGCGGCGAGCCGCACCCCGGCGGGGGGCACGACAGAGGCGCGCACGCCTCCCGGTGGCATCATGCTCGAGTCCGAGGAGCTGGTGCTCGAGCCCGAGGCGCTCCTCTTCTCCGGCCCCGAGCCCGCGCAGACGCCGGTCGCGGGCAACCTGGTGGAGGAGCTGAGCGAGGCGCTCCGCCGCGCCGGGTCGGAGGCTCCGCCGGATCTCTTCCGGGCCCCGAGCACCGAGGCGGTGGGAAGCAAGCCCGCGGAGCGGAGCCCGCTGCGCCTCGGCCCCGACACCGGCGGGGAGGATGCCGATCTCTGGAAGCTCGTGAGCGGCACGCCCGAGCCGGCCGGCTCGTTCGAGGCCGCGCTCCGGCAGGTGGACGGTCAGCTCGAGGCGCTGGCCGGGCTGCGCGCCCCCAACGACCCGGAGAACCCGAAGACCATCCCCCTCACCACCACCGACCTGGACGCCCTGGTGAAGGCCTCCTTCGAGTCGGGCGAGTGGACCATGGCGCCGCCCCTGGACACCAACTCCGACAGCGGACGCATCGGGCTGGCCGCGCTGAGCGGCACGCCGGTGCCCGGGCCCCCTCCGGGCGCGGAGCGGAGCAGCACCCCGCCCGAGCTGCCCGCCGCGCGCCGGCAGGAGCTCCTTCGCCAGGCCCGCGCCGCCGCAGACCGCGAGCCAGTGGCCAGCATCCCCACGCCCCCGCCGCGGTCACTCGAGGACGCCGAGCTGTCCGAGGCCATCGAGGCACGGCACGCGGCGCTGACCCGCGACCCGGACCGGTTCGCCGTGCTCGGGCTCAGCCCGGACGCCGGCCGCGACGACGTGAAGCGCGCCTTCATCGAGCTGGCGAAGGCCTTCCATCCCGATCGGCTGCCCCGCTCGCTGCAGCTGCTCCATCCCAAGGCGGCCCGGGTGTTCGACGCCATCCGCGAGGCGCAGGAGTTCCTCCTCGACGACGTCCGCCGCGCCGAGCACGCCGCCCGCGCCCGGGGAACGGCGGCCCCGCCGAGCGATCCCGCCGCGGCGGCCGAGGCGCTGGTGGCCGGCGAGATGGCGATGCGCAAGCGCGAGTACGGACAGGCCGAGGCGCTCTTCCGCCAGGCCTACGAGGCGGACCCGCGTCCGGCCACCCTCGCCGCTGCGGCCTGGGCCATCTACATGGACCCCTCGCGCCGGGCCGAGGCCCAGAGCGCCCGTGCGATGATGGTGGAGGCGCTGAAGGCCGATCCGGACTGCGATCGCGCGCACTACCAGCTCGGAGTCATCGCCCGCGTCGAGGGAGACGCGGGCCGCGCCGAGAAGCACTTCCGCGAGGCGGTGCGCAGCAACCCGCGCCACCTCGAGGCGGCCCAGGAGCTGCGGCTCCTGGAGATGCGCCGCCGGCCGAAGCGGAAGTAGTCACTCGCCGCCGCGCACCCAGGCATCGAGCGCGGCGCGCTCCTCCTTGCCCAGGCGGACGAACTCGATGCCCATGCCCGCCGGCTCCTCCGGCCCGGGGAAGCGCCGCACCCACGCCACCCGGACCTGAGCCAGCGCCGGGTCGGGCCGTCCGGCGATCCGGAACTCGAGCGACAGCATCTCGCCCGGCTCGAGCAACAGGTCTGAAACGAGGAACGCGCCACCCGCGGACAGGTCTGCCCCCGACAGCTCGAGCGCGCCGAGCCCGTCCGTCCCACCGGCCCGGAACTCCACCGACAGTGTCCGCCGCGCGTGCCGGCGCTTGTCCTCGTGGGTCAGCACGGGACAGCAGCTTACTGGTAGCCTGGCAGGAGACCCATGGCCAAGCAGCACCTTCTGCTCGTCGACGGGGACCCCAAGAGTCTCCGGGTGATGGAGGTCAGCCTGAAGAAGGCCGGCTTCTCCGTGACCACCGCGACGGACGGAAAGGACGCGCTGGAGAAGATCCAGATCAGCCCCCCGGACCTGGTCCTCTCCGACACCCGGCTCAACGAGCTGGACGGGTTCGAGCTCTGCCGGCGTCTCAAGGCGGACGAGCGGCTTCGCCACATCCCCTTCGTCTTCCTGACCAGCCAGAAAGCCGTGGAATTCAAGGTCCGCGGGCTGGAGATGGGCGGCGAGGACTACCTGACCAAGCCCATCTACATCAAAGAGATCGTCACCCGGGCGCGGATGATTCTCCAGAAGGCGGAGAAGGAGCGCTTCGAGCGGCGCGAGACGCGGGGAGGCTTCAGCGGAAGCCTGAGCGACCTCGGGGTGGTGGACCTGGTGCAGACCTTCGAGGTCGGCCGGAAGACCGGGCTCATCCGCCTCGACGGCGAACGCTCGGGCACCATCTACTTCCGCGACGGCCGGGTCATCGACGCCGAGCTGGGCCGTCTCGCAGGCGAGAACGCCTTCTACCGGATGCTCAACACCTTCGAGGGCAACTTCGAGGTGCAGTTCGTCCCGGTGGACCGCCCCGAGCGCATCGAGGTCTCCACCCAGGGGCTCCTCCTCGAGGGCATGCGCCGCCTCGACGAGTGGGGGCGGATGCTCGAGCAGCTCCCTCCTCTGGAGACGGTGTTCGAGATCGACTACCGGCAGCTCGCGGAGCGGCTGAGCGAGATCCCCGACGAGGTGAACGGGCTGCTCCGGCTCTTCGATGGACGCCGCCCGCTCTCGCGGGTGGTGGACGATTCGGATTTCGAGGACCTGGCGGCGCTGGGCATCATCAGCAAGCTGTACTTCGAGGGGCTGGTGCGCGAGGCGGGCGGCACTCCGCCGTTCGGCGCCCGCGAGTCGCACGCGCTCGGTGCCTGGCTGGACGGAACCCCGCCACCGCAGGTGTGGTCGGGACCGGTGGCGGTGAAGCCCGACCCTGCCGCGCACACC
>DASROG010000018.1:0-25393 GCA_035646995.1 Myxococcaceae bacterium | reverse complement strand
CGGCAGCCCGGCCGCGGGAGCGGTTCCACACCGTGACCTGGAACCCCTTGGTGGCCAGGTTCTTCGCCATTCCACGCCCCATCAACCCGAGCCCGAGGAATCCGACCCGTTGCTCACTCGCCATGCCGTTCGCTCCCTTCTGCGGAAAGGATGGGGATGTGATTAAGGTGAGTGCCGTGAAGTTTCCAAGCCTCCTGCGCGTTCGCGAGCGGCTGCTGGCCCCGCTCGGACACACCGACCAGGCCGAGCGGCTGGTGGTGGAGACCTTCCGCACACTGAGCACGCTCTGCACGCGCCTGGCGGACATGGTCGAGTCGCAGCGGCTGACCCGTGCGGGCTACCACGACCAGGGACGCTTCCTCGAGCGGCTCGACCGTTCCTCCCCCTCGCCCGGTCCGGACCACGGCGGAAGCCCGCCGGGTTGACTGGCCCGCGCCCCGGACCCACCTACCCGGGCTCGCCGGCCCGAACGCCGCGCGGACCCCCTGGCCAGAATCCCTCCCGGGAATATTCCGCGCCCCCGTCCGACTCCCGTTCACCGTAGGCCGATGCGCGGCCTCCGGCGCCGGGGGCGAACGGAACGATGGGTGTCGGGCTCGAGGAACGGAGCGCAGCGGACGAGCGGATCCGCCGGGCGGTTCGGGCGGGGGAAGGGGACGCGGCGTTGCGGATGCTGATGGACGCCTACGGCACGCAGCTCTTCGCGGTCTGCTCACGGTTCATCCCCGACCGGGCGCTCGCCGAGGACGTTCATCAGACCTGCTTCGTTCAGGCCTACCAGTCGCTGTCGCGCGTGCTGGAGCGTGAGTCCATCGCCGCCTGGCTCATGGCGATCGCCAGGAATCGCTGCCTCGATGCCCTGAAGATCCATCGCCGGCGCCGCCGCTGGCAGGTGCTCCACGCCACGCTGCCCGAAGTCGGCGACGGCCACTCCACCGCCGAGGACGAGGTGCACCGTGCGTCGCTCGTCCAGCGGCTGCGGCGCGCGCTCGACGTGCTCTCCACCGAGGCCCGGCGCGCGGTGGAGCTGCGCTACGACGAGATGCTCTCCTACGAGGAGATGTCCCAGCTCTGCGGAGCGCGTCCCGGCACACTGCAGATGCGCGTCACCCGCGCCATGCCGGCCCTCCGTCGCTCCCTCGAGGCCCAGGGCATCACCGGCTTCTGAGACGGCTGCGAGGAGCCACCGGCGCTCGCTACTTCAGGACCGACTTGAGGAACCGGCGAGTCGCCTCGTTCGCGTCCTTGGCGGCCGGCGGGTTGTAGCGGCCCCCGCTCGGGTTGGCGAACGCGTGGTCGGCGTCGTAGCTGCGGAACTCGTGCTTGATGCCCGCGTCGCGGAGCGCGAGATCGAACGCCGCGACCTTCTCCGGGGTGATCCACCCGTCGCGCTTGGCCCAGACGCCGAGCACCGGGCCCTGCAGCTTCCTCAGGAGGTTCACGTCGGTCACCGGCAGCCCGTAGTAGATGACCGTGGCCCCCACCTTCCCCCCGCTGGCCAGCGACGCGTTCAGGCTGTGCCCTCCGCCCATGCACCAGCCCAGAGTGGCGATCTTCTTTCCCGGGAGAGCGCGCGCGAGCCACTCCACCCCGGCAACCTCGATCTCGGTGGCCGCCTTCTGGTCCAGCGCGGACATGAGCTTCTGGGCCTCCTCGGCCGTGGTGGCCACCTGGCCACCGAAGAGGTCCACCGCCAGCACCAGGTAACCCTGCCCCGCGTAACGGTCCGCCTCGGACTTCACCCAGTCGTTGAGCCCCCACCACTCGTGAACGACGAGGAGGCTGCCGCGAGGCGCACCCTTCGGCCGCGCCACGTAGGCAGTGCTGGTCCTCGCGCCCGGCGAGCCGAGCTCGACTGACTTCCCCTTCGGCGCGGGCGGGCGGGGATCCACCGGATGCTTCTGGTGGGCGGGAACGGCCGAACCCGCGTCGCTCTCCTCCGGCCCCTGCGCGGCTCCGGCGGCCTCCCCCTGCTGCGGGCCGCCGTGCGCGTGCGGCTCCGCGGCCAGCGCGACACAGCCGAGGAGCACCGAGAGGAGCTGGGCTGCGCGGAACGACACTGTCCTACCTCCTTGGCCCCGGAAGTGTCCGATCTTCCTAGCACTCTCCAGGGGAACTCACGAGCCCGCACGAGTTGCCGCCAGGGCGGGGGCGGTACCATCTTCCCGCCGGCGCCCCACGGAAGCTCCCATGTCCTTCGTCCTGGTCGTCGACGACGATGCAAGCCATCGCACGCTGATCTGCGATCTCCTCGAGGAGATGGGCTACCGCACGCGTGGCGCGGGGAACGGCCGCGAAGCGCTGGACGTGCTGGAGGAGGAGATGCCGCAGGCGGTGCTGCTCGACCTCCGCATGCCGGTGATGAGCGGCTGGGGGCTGCTCGAGGCGCTGAAGAAGCTTCCCCGGGCCCGCGGCCTGCCGATCATCATCATCTCCGCCTACGGCTTCGAGTGGGAAGCGGAACTGGTGGGCGCGAGCGGGTACGTCAGCAAGCCCGTGGACCTCGACCGGGTGCGGGAGACGGTCACCCGCATCCTCGGGCCGCCCCCCGAGTCGCAGGTCCTGCACTAGCGGCGCCGCCGCCCTCGTGACGGTCGGGACGAGTGGCCCTTCGCCCGGTAGGGACTAGTGACCCTTCGGGGCGCCGTGGCCCTGGCCGCCGCCCTCGCCCGTGGGCGACTCGAGGGCCATGTTCCACGGCTCCACCGGCAGGTTCGGTCCCGAGGTCCAGGCGTTCATCGCCCAGCCCGTGGTGGGCCCGAAGGTCTGACCGAAGCTCCAGTCCTCGCGCGTGCCCAGCAGCGTCATCGGAGGCTGGACCTGCGTGGTGAGGGGAGAGGTCTCGCCCTGCACCGTCCCCGGGATGACCGCGTTCGGGTCGGCGGGCCGCCAAGCCACGCCGTCGGAGGTGCTGATGTACGGCGCACCCCAGCGACCGGCGGCGCCGAGGCTGGTGGTGTCCGGCTTGTCCGCGAGCGGTCCGTGCTCGTGGGAACAGCCCACGGCGGAGGCGCCCAGCGCGAGCGCGCCGGCGAGAGCCAGAGGACGGGAGAGGAGGGGCATGCGGGCGGGGGCCTTAGCACAAACGGCCACGGCCGGGACGTCCGACCGTGGCCGCTCGTGAAGCTCCGCTGAACGCCGGTTTACGTCAGGGCCGCGGCACCCCGGAGGTCATGGCCGCGGGGTCTGTTCACCGGCCGGTGCTGCCGCTGCTGGTGTCCGGGCCGTGGTCGAGCCCGTCCCGGTCGTCCCGCTGGTGCTCCCCGCGGACCCGGTGCCGGTGGCGTCCGGGCCGCTGCCGCCGGAGCCTGCGCTGCCGGCCGACGGAGGAACCGCTCCGGTGCTGGTGCTGCCGGCGGTGTCGGGCGTCGAGCTGGTGCTGGAGCTGCTGGACTTCTTCTGCTTCTTGGTGGTGCTGGTCGCCTTGTCACCCGCCCCGCCGTAGGTGCTGCTCTCGGTGGTGGTGCTGCTGGAGCTGCTGTCGTGGGAGCGCTGGGTCTTGCCGGAGGTGTCGCCCGAGCCGCCCGAGCCGCTCCCCATCGAGCCGGTGTCGCCGGAGCCGGTGCCGGCCGAGCCGGAGCCGCCATAGGTCGACCCGCTCCCCGTGCTGCCCGAGCCGGTCGTGCTGCCCGTGCCCGTCGTCTGGTCCGACGTCGAGCCCGTGCTCGGCGCCGTGCCGGTGCTCCCGGAAGACTGGGCGAACGCGAACGGCGCCGCGCCGAGCATCCCGATGAGAACCATCTTCTTCATGAATCCGTTCATGCTGTCTTTCTCTCCAGAAATGACGGCCCGGTTTGAAGGTGAGCCGCCCGAGTTTGCGAGAGGGTTGGGCCGGGTGCCGGGCACCACCACTGGACCGCGGGACAGTTTCTGCGGCGCGGCAGGGGCGGCCGGGGAGCAGCCCGTCGGCCCTCCAAGAATTCCCGCCTCCGGGGCAGACTCGATCCAGCTCCGTGCGCGCTTTCCATTCGGATCACCACGTCGTCCCGCTTCCGCCCGGTCATCGCTTCCCCATGGGGAAGTACCGCTTGCTTCGCGAGGCGCTGCTCGCCTCGGGCGTTCTGCAGGCGTGCGAGCTCGTGCCCGCAGAGCCGGTGGAGGTGGAGGCGCTCCTCCGCGTGCACACGCCGCGCTGGGTCCGGGCGGTGCTCGAGGCCCGGCTGACCGAGGGCGAGCAGCGCCGCCTCGGCTTCCCCTGGAGCCCGGAGCTGGTGATGCGCTCACGGGCGGCGGTGGGCGGCACCTGCGCCGCCGCGGCGCGGGCGCTCGCGGAGGGCATCGGTGGCAACCTCGCCGGCGGCACGCACCACGCGTTCCCGGACCACGGCGAGGGCTACTGCGTGTTCAACGACATCGCGGTGAGCATCCGGATGCTGCAGGCGGACGGGAGCGTCCGCCGCGCGCTGGTGGTGGACCTGGACGTGCACCAGGGGAACGGGACCGCGGCGGTGTTCGACCAGGACCCGGACGTCTTCACCTTCAGCATGCACGGGGAGCACAACTTCCCCTTCCGCAAGCAGCGATCGAGCCTGGACATCGGCCTGCCCGACGGCGCCGGCGACGACGTCTACCTCGACGTGCTGGCCCGCCATCTGCCGCGGGTGCTGGAGGTGGCCCGGCCTGACATCGTTTACTACCAGGCCGGGGTGGACCCCCTCGCCGAGGACACCCTCGGGCGCCTCTCGCTCACCCACGCCGGGCTCGAGGCGCGCGACACCTTCGTCCTCGAGGCAGCGCGGCGATCGGGCATCCCGATGGTGGTCACACTGGGGGGCGGGTACGCCCGACCGCTCGAAGCGACGGTGCGTGCGCACATTGGCACCTATCGCGCAGCTCGGACGGTGTGGGGATAATTCTTCGCTGGTCCCAGTCGCAATGCCCGATCTCACTCCGGAGGTTCTGGCGACCCTCTACGACGAGAGTCCCGAGCCCGTCTTCGTCTTTGCCCCCGTCCGGGACAACGGGCGGGTGGTGGACTTCCGGTACCTGTACGCCAACCCCGCCGCCGCACGCATCGTTGGCTCGTCGCCCGCGGTGAGGTTCGCAAACGGCCTGCGCAAGGAAGCGCCCGACGTGGAGCACTCGGGCCTGCTCGCCACCTACTGCCGGACCATGGAGACCGGCGAGCCCACCGAGCGCCGCATCCAGTACGACTCCGGGCACCGGAAGAGCTGGTTCCGCGTCAGCGCCAGCAGGGCCGGCGCGGCGCTGGTCGTGCACTTCTGGGACGTCACCGCGGAGACCGAGACCCACGCCGCTCTCCGGCAGACGGAGGCCGACCGCGACCGGACCGAGCTGCGTCGGGCCGAGCTCGAGTCGCTCCTGGCCCAGGCGCCCGCGGAGATGGCGTACGTGCGCGGACCCGAGCTGGTCTACGAGTTCGTCAACGACCGCTACGAGGCACGCCATCCGGGTCGCGAGTTCCTGGGGCGCCCGCTCGCCGAGGTGCTCCCGTCCTGGCGAGACGACCCGCTGCTCGTGGCGATGCGCGAGGTGTTCCGGAGCGGCGCCCCCTACCGCGACCAGGAGCATCCGCTGCTGGTCGAGACCCCGGGTGGCTCCGAGCGACGGTGGTTCGATCTGGCCTTCCTTCCGGTCCGGGGTTCCGATGGCTCGGTGGAGGGCGTGCTCTCCTTCGCCACCGACGTCACCGAGCAGGTCTCCGCCCGAGCGCGCAGCGACGCGCTGGCCCGCGAGCGCATGGCACTGGCCGACGAGCTCGACGCCGAGCGCCGCCGCCTCGAGGTGGGCGAGGAGCGTTTCCGGTCCATCGTCGAGACTCACGCCGACATCGTCTGGGTCTCCGAATGGAACGGTCACATGCGCCAGGCCGTGCCGGGCTGGTGCGCGCTGACCGGCCAGAAGCCCGAGGACACGCTGGGCCTGGGCTGGGTGGACGCCATCCACCCTGACGACCTCGACCGCACCTCGCAGGTCTGGTCCGACGCGGTGTCGCAGCGGCGGCGCTTCGAGACCGAGTTCCGGGTCCGCAAGGCCACGGGCGGCTGGGCTACGGTGGCCTCACGGGGCATCCCCCTGCTCCGGCCGGACGGGCGCATCCGCGAGTGGGTGGGCACTACCATCGACGTCACCACCCGCCACCGCGAGGAGGAGGCGCTGCGCATCCTCTCCGGCGGCGCGGCCGAGCTCTCCAACACGCTGGACTACCAGACCACCCTCCGTGCCGTCGGGGAGATGGCCATCCCCACCTTCGCCGATATCTGCATCGTCGACCTGATGGACGAGACGGGCGTGCTCCGGCGGGTGATGGTGGCTGGCCGGGTCGAGGAGGACGTCCTCGAGGGCTTTCGCCGGCTCCCTCCCCGGACCGACCCCGACTCTCCAGTGATGGAGGCGCTCCGCACGCGCCGCTCGGTGCTGCGCGAACGGCTGCCGGCGGCGGTGAAGCTGGAGATCGCCGGCCAGACCGAGCACCTGCGCCTCTTCGATCGGATCAGCCCCACCTCGCTGGTGTGCGCGCCCCTCTCCGCGCGGGACCGGACCCTCGGGGTCATCAGCTTTCTCACCGTGCGGAGCGGACGCCGGTTCGAGCGGCTCGACCTGGCCCTGGTGGAGGAGCTCGCCCGACGCGCGGCGCTGGCGATGGACAACGCGGTGCTCTACCGGCGCGCCGAGGAGGCCAGCCGTGCCAAGGACGAGTTCCTGGCCACGGTGAGCCACGAGCTGCGGACGCCGCTGGCCTCCATCCTCGGGTGGACCCGGCTGCTCCGACGCGGGGGCCTCACCCCGGAGAAGCAGGCCCGTGCGCTGGACACGCTGGAGCGCAACGCGCGGGCCCAGACCCGCCTGGTGGAGGACCTCCTCGACGTCAGCCGGATCGTATCCGGCAAGACCCGCCTCAACGTGGAGACCGCGGACCTCGGCCGCATCGTGGAGGCCGCGGTGGACTCCATCCGACCGAGCGCCGACGGCCGGGGCGTGAAGCTGCACGCCACCGTCCAGCCGTGCACGCTGGCCGGCGACCCGGAGCGACTCCACCAGGTGCTCTGGAACCTCCTGTCCAACGCGGTGAAGTTCACCTCCCCGGGCGGCCGGGTCGCGGTCGTTCTGGAGGTGCGCGAGCGCACCGCGACCCTCACCGTGAGCGACGACGGTCAGGGCATCCATCCGGATTTCCTCCCGCATGTCTTCGAGCGCTTCCGTCAAGCCGACGCGACGGCGACCCGCGTCCACGGCGGTCTCGGGCTGGGCCTGGCCATCGTGCGTCACCTGGTCGAGCTCCACGGCGGAACCGTCTCCGCCGGCAGCGACGGCGAGGGGCACGGCTCCACGTTCACCGTCCGGCTCCCGCTGGGCTCGGCGCTACCGGTCGAGCGGTCGCCGGGCGAGACGCTGTCTGCCCCGGCGGCGAGCCTCGCGGGGCTACGGCTGGTGGTGGTGGACGACGAGCCCGACACCCGGGAGATGGTGGCCTCGACGCTCGAGGCGCACGGGGCCGAGGTGGTCTCCCTCGCCGGCGCCGACGAGGTGCTGCATTGGTTCGCCTCCAACCAGGCCGACCTCCTCGTCTCCGACGTCGCGATGCCGCGCATGGATGGGTGCGCCCTCATCCGCGAGCTCCGCCGGAGCGGACCCGGCGCGTCGGGTGGAATCCCCGCAGTGGCGCTGACCGCGTTCGCGCGGCCCGAGGATCGCCGCCGTGCGCTGGAGGCGGGGTTCCAGGATTACTTGACGAAACCAGTGGAGCCGGAAGAGCTCGTCGCGCGGGTCGCCGCCCTGGCGAGGCCTCGCGCGGCGGCCTGACCCCGCTGCCGTTCGTTGCTGCGGGGGGTTAGGCCGCGGCCGATCCGCACCGGCAACCCGGAGGGTGGGATTCCCGTCAGCGGGGCGCAATACCATCTTCCGCGGGCACCCCCTCGTGGAGACGTCCGTGTTCACCAGCGATCCCGCTCCGCCCGACGCCGCGGCGACGCACTCTTCTGCGCTGTGGAGGACGCTGCTCGAGGCCACCGCGGACGGGGTCCTGGTCGTGAGCGCCCGCGGCCCGGTCCTGGTCGCCAACCCGGCCTTCCACCGGCTCTTCGGGCTGCAGGGAGAGGCCACCGCGCTGGAGGGCCTCTCGTTCGGTGAGCTGTGCGAGCGGCTGGGCGAGGCCTTTGCCGACACGCCGCACTTCCTGGCTCGGGCCGCCGACCTGCAGGCCCAGGAGGGGCCGGTCGCCGGAGAGTGCTGGACGATGAGCGACGGACGGATCCTCGAATCCGACGTGCTCCCGGTGGTGGCGGAAGGGCGGCGCAGCGAGCAGCTGTGGCTCTGGCGCGATGTCACCGAGCGCGCCCGGCTACGCGCCGCCGAGGGCCACCCCCATGCGCCGGAGACGAACCTCTCGTACCTGGACGAGCTGACCGGTCTCTACAACCGCCGCGGCTTCCTACGCTTCGCCCGGGCGCAGTACGACGCGGCCGCGCTCGCCCGCCGGCCGATGCTGCTCATCTTCGTGGACCTGGACCACCTGAAGGAGATCAACGACCGGCTCGGCCATGCCACAGGGGACAGGGCGCTGGTGGACACCGGCACGGTGCTCAAGTCCACCTTCCGCGAGCGGGACATCGTGGCCCGGCTCGGAGGCGACGAGTTCGTGGTTCTGGTGACCGACTCGTCGGCAGTGCGGGAGGCGGACCTCCTCGCCCGTCTCTCCGGCCGGCTCGAGGCGCTGAACGCGCGCTCCGGACGCGAGTTCCGACTCGCCTTCAGCCTCGGGGTGGCGGCGTTCGATCCCGCCGCGCCCGAGCCGCTGGAGGAGCTACTCTCCGAGGCCGACAGCCGGATGTACCTGGACAAGCGGCGGCGCAAGGACGCGGCGGCGCACTGAAGCTGTGACGCGTTCCCGCACCAGGCGGTGTCTCACCCGACGGTGTCGAACGCGCGGTGCTAGGTTCAGCGCGTGCGGCTCGCGGTTGGTTTGACCTGCGTCGTCGGGACAGCGCTCGCCCTCGGTTGCAGCAAGGTTGAGCCCGAGCGGGCCTCCGCCAGCAAGCCCGCCGACGCCGACCGCCATGCCGATGATCACCCGCTGTTCGATCGCCAGCGGCGCCCCGAGGTGATCGTCGAGGTGCTCGGCCTGAAGCCGGGCATGACGGTCGCCGACATCGGCGCTGGGACCGGGTGGCTCACCGTTCACCTCGCCGCAGCGGTCGCGCCCGGCGGCAAGGTGGTGGCCACCGACATCGACGGGGCGTTGCTCGATCAGCTGCACGCCCGCATGGTGGCGGCCGGCCATGACCACCTCGTCGAACGCCGGGTGGTCAGGCCCACCGATCCCGACTGAGAGCCTGAACCCGCTCGAGCGCGCCCGGAGAGAGTCAGCGACGGGCGTATGAAGCCGTCACCCACGTGGTGTCGGCTCGTGCTCCATCTGCTCGCGCCCGAAGTCGCTCTTCAACCCTATGCGCTCCCGACCGCGACGATCAGCTCGCACGGACCCACGAATCCGTTGGGTTCTTCGAACGTGCGGAGCTTGTCCTCGATTTCCTGCCACGCCGCGTCCTTGCCCGCCTGGTCGAGCCCGCTCAACATCTGATGAAGCGCCCCGAACGATTCCTTCTCGAACCGGAGGCAGTCCTTCGCCGACTTCATCTTGAGAGGCGCCACGACCGTACGGGTCTGCACGTCACGCAATCCCGCTTTGCGGAACGCTTCTTCGAGGACGCCGGGACTCCCGAGACTGAACGGCCCTGGCTGCCCCGGCGCGGGTGCCGGGAGATTGGCGTGGCGGCGGATGATCGAAACCGGCCCCGCGAAAAATTGATTCCGATCGGCCGTCGAGTAGACGATCGCCGCAATCCGGCCGCCGGGCTTGAGCGCTCGCTTCATGCCGGCGAGCGCGTTCTGCTGGTCGGGGAAGTAGATCAGCCCCACACGGGAAATGACGGCATCGAACGAGCCGGGTGGCACATCCAGGTCCTCCCCATCGAGCACCTTGCACTCGACGTTCGATAGACCGGCGCTGCGGACGTTCTTGGCGGCCCGCTCCAGGATCTTGGAAGAGATATCTGTCGCGAGCACCCGTCCCGAGGGTCCAACGCGACGGGCCGCCTGGATGGTCTGCTCCCCGGCACCGGCGGCCACGTCGAGCACATGACTGCCGGCGCGAATACCGGCCATGTCGAACATGATCTCGGTCGCGGGGCCGAGCCACTCATGCAGCGTCGGACTCCAGTCGTCCCATGCCTTCGCTGCGGCATCCCACTGCTGCGTCGTGGTCTTCTTGTACTGAGCGGGATCGAACTGCGGCTGATCAGCCATCGGCCACCTCGCGGGAGGCGGAGAAGACCACGGTCGACGAACCGAGGGAACCGCCGCGCGACATCCTCGAGCCCTTCGGCCACGAGAGTTCCACGGGACGCGTAGCACCCCGCCCGAGCGCCACCTGGCCTCGTCGTCCTGCCCTCGCAGGCCCGGCGACAGGCCCCTCGACCAGGCTCCGGCACGACAACCCGGTCTGTTCTTCCTTCGACCACTTGGTGCACTCACCGGGTTCCGCCGTTGCAGGCGGCACCCGGGAGTGTGCATCAACCCTCAGCACCGCTCCCGGAGGGTCCACCCATGGCTAAGCAGGAAGCATTCACCACCGACGAATGGACGTTGCTGAGACTTGCACCGGCGTACGTCGCCAGCGGCACGTCGGCCGCGGACCCCTCGGGGCTCTTCTCCTCGCTCAAGGAGAGCTTCGCCGGCGCGAAGGGCATGCTGGAGGCGTTCAGGTCGAACAGCAGTCTGGAGCTCTTCTCTGCGCTGGCCGCCGACCGGAGCCTCCCAGGCGTGCCCGACGCCAAGACGGTCCTCGGCGAGGGGCCGCGCGAGCAGCAGATGCAGAACCTCAAGACCGCCGTCCTGGAGAAGGCGAAGGCTGCGATCGAGCTCGTCGGACGCAAGGCCTCTCCTGCCGAGGCAGACGCCTATCGCGCGATGATGGTGAACGTGGCGGAGAAGGCGGCCAGCGCGTCCAGCGAGGGCGGCTTCCTGGGGTTCGGCGGCGTCCGGGTCAGCGACAAGGAGAAGGCCTTCATCACCGAGGTGAAGCGGGCCATCGGCATGGGCTGATGACCAAGGCGGCCATTCTCGGTGGTCGCCGGGGCCTCGGGTGCCGGCAAGACGCGGCAAAGACCGCGTCGGCCGTGACCGTGAGAGCTCTCAGCGCTTCGCCAGCTGCCGGAGCACGAACGGCAGGATGCCGCCGTTCCGGTAGTAGTCGAGCTCGTTCGGGGTGTCGATCCGGCAGCTGACGGTGAACTCCTTCGTCCCCTGCTCCCCGGTCGCCTTCACCGTCAGCCGCTTGCCGGGAGTGAGCCCGTCGGCCACGCCGCCGATGTCGAAGGTCTCCTTGCCGGTGAGTCCCAGCGTCGAGGCATCCACGCCGGCGTCGAACTGGAGCGGCAGAACGCCCATCCCCACCAGGTTGCTCCGGTGGATGCGCTCGAAGCTCTTGGCGATCACCGCCCGGATCCCGAGGAGCAGCGTTCCCTTCGCCGCCCAGTCGCGTGAGCTGCCCGTGCCGTACTCCGCCCCGGCAATCACCAGGAGCGGCGTCTTCTCCTCCACGAACTTCATCGCCGCGTCGTAGATGCTCATCCGCTCGCGGGTCGGATGGTGGACGGTCACCCCGCCCTCGACCCCCGGCACGAGGAGATTCCGGAGCCGGATGTTGGCAAAGGTGCCCCGCACCATCACCTCGTGGTTGCCGCGGCGGCTCCCGTAGGAGTTGAAGTCCTTCGGCTCCACCCCCTGCTCCATGAGGTAGCGGGCGGCGGGGCTGTTCTTGGCGATGTTCCCCGCAGGGCTGATGTGATCGGTGGTGACCGAGTCGCCGAGCAGCGCGAGCACCCGGGCACCCTTGACGTCATGCACCGGTGCCGGCTCCTTCGGAAGGTTCTCGAAGAAGGGCGGGCGCCGGACGTAGGTGCTCTTCTCGTCCCAGGCGAAGGTGTTCGAGCTCGGGACCTTCAGCTGACGCCAGCGCTCATCGCCCTCCAGCGCGTGGGCGTACTGGTTGCGGAACTGCTCCGGCTTCACGTGCGCGGCGATGGCGTTCCGGATCTCCTCGTCCGAGGGCCAGATTTCCTTCAGGTAGACCGGGTTGCCGTTGCGGTCCACGCTGAGCGGCTGGGTGTTCAGGTCGAGGTCCATCTCCCCGGCGATGGCGTAGGCCACCACCAGCGGAGGGCTGGCGAGGAAGTTCATCCGGACGAAGGGATTGATCCGTCCCTCGAAGTTCCGGTTCCCGGAGAGCACCGCGGCCACCACCAGGTCGTGGTCGGTGACGGCGCTGGAGATGTGCTCCGGAAGGGGCCCGGAGTTCCCGATGCAGGTGGTGCAGCCGTAGCCGACCAGGTGGAAGCCCAGGGCCTCGAGGTAGGGCACCAGCCCCGCCGAGCGCAGGTAGTCCATCACCACCTTGCTGCCCGGGGCGAGCGAGGTCTTCACCCACGGCTTGCTGCCCAACCCGCGCTCCACCGCCTTCTTCGCCAGGAGGCCCGCGGCGAGGAGCACGGCGGGGTTGCTGGTGTTGGTGCAGGAGGTGATGGCGGCGATCACCACCGCCCCGTGCTGCAGCCGGTAGCTCAGCGTGCCCTGGTTCACCACCGCGCTCTCCGACAGACGGGAGGAACCGGTGGGTGCCTTCGGCTTGGCCTGTCCCGCGGTGGGCGCGTCGTCGTCCTGAGGCGCCGCGGTGTTGACCATGTCCACCAGGTTCTTCTGGAAGACCTGCTTGGCGTCCTTCAGCGGGACCCGGTCCTGGGGGCGCTTGGGCCCGGCAAGGCTGGGCTCCACCGTGGCGAGATCGAGGGAGAGCAGGTCGGAGAATACCGGCTCGACTGTGTCCGGCGTGTGGAAGAGACCCTGGGCACGGCAGTAGGCCTCGACCACCTCCACCTGCGACGCCGGGCGGCCGGTGAAGCGAAGGTACGCGAGCGTCTCGGCGTCCACCGGGAAGAAGCCGATCGTCGCCCCGTACTCCGGCGCCATGTTGGCGATGGTGGCCCGATCGGGGAGCGACAGCTCGGAGATGCCGGGGCCGAAGTACTCCACGAACTTACCCACCACGCCCTTCTTGCGGAGCATCTGCGTCACGGTGAGGACCAGATCCGTCGCGGTTGCTCCCGGCGGTAGCTTTCCGCTCAGCCGGAAGCCGACCACCTGAGGGATGAGCATGGTGAGCGGCTGGCCGAGGAGCGCAGCCTCGGCCTCGATGCCGCCCACGCCCCAGCCGACCACCCCCAGCCCGTTCACCATCGTGGTGTGCGAGTCGGTCCCCACCAGGGTGTCGGGGAAGAGACGGTTGCCGTCCTGGAAGACGACCTGCGCCAGGAACTCCAGATTCACCTGGTGGCAGATGCCGGTGTCCGGTGGCACAACGCGGAAGTTCCGGAAGGCGCCCTGGCCCCAGCGGAGGAAGGCGTACCGCTCGCGGTTCCGCTCGAACTCCAGCTCGGCGTTGGCCTGGAAGCTGCCGATGCTGCCGAACTGGTCCACCACCACCGAGTGGTCGATGACCAGATCCGCCGGGTTCCTGGGGTTGATCTTGTTCGGGTCGCCGCCGAGCGCCGCCAGCGCCTCGCGCATCCCGGCAAGGTCCACCACCGCCGGCACGCCCGTGAAGTCCTGGAGCAGCACCCGGGCGACGTGGAAGGAGATCTCGGTGTCCGGAGCGGCCTTCGGGTTCCAGGCCAGCATCTTGTCCACGTGCTCTCGCTTCACCACGCGTCCGTCCTCGTGACGGAGCAGGTTCTCCAGCAGCACGCGGAGCGAAAACGGCAGCTGCCGGACGGAGGGGTGGGACTTGGCCAGCACGTCCAGCGAGAAGACCTCGTAGGTCTTGCCGCCGACCTGCAGGCTGCCTCGGGTCTTGAAGGAGTCCGTGGTCATGGCCGCTTCAGGGGTATGCCCGGGAGAGCGACCGAGCGCAACGACCGCGCGCCCGATGGGCTCCATGCGTGAAGCGCACGGGACGGAAAGCGCTCGACCCAACCCTGGACACGGCCGGACATTCAGGGCCTCCGAGGGAGGGCTTGCCGCAGCCGCCCACCTGCCCCACCTCCCAGGCGTGGGGAGATACCCCACGAAGGAGGCCAGGCGGCCATGAATGCTCGGAAGGGAGTCACGAAACCGGTGATCGTCTCCACGGGGGACGGTGAGACGCTGGGCAAGGTGGACCGCCATGAGTGAGAACCGGGACTCGGCCCTGCGGATCCAGATTCGCGAGGGCATGATGGTGCTGGGGATGGACGGTGACGCGCTCGGACGCGTCTTCGAGGTCGGTGACCACGCCCTTGCGCTCGAGCGTGGCGCCTTCCTCCCTCACGAATGGACGGCGAGCTTCAGCGAGGTCGACCGGGTGGACGAGCGCGGGGTCTGGCTCCGTCACGGGCGGGCGTCGATGGAGCGGGTCTCGGACGCGTTCAGCGGTCCCATCGAGCGGTACCGTCAGGCGGCCGAGGACTCGCCGATTCACGGATGGACGGGCTTCAACCCGCCGGCGGTTTCCCACGAGGAATCGGGGCATCCGCCGCCCTCCGGTCCCGAGGGTGACCGCTCGGCGTCCCCGCCGCCGCGGGGTACCGACGAGGCGCTGATCTCCGGGAAGAAGCCGCCGTTCGGGCGCTGACGCCTCCGGGGCGACCCTCCGCGGGGCGACGGAAGCGGGGGTTGCCCGATTGACCCCGCCTCCCGCTCCGAGCAGGCTCGCCGCCCACGATGGCCGAGTGCACGCACGTCCACGAGCTCAAGCCCGTCCACCCGCACACCACCAAGGGCTGCGAGGACTGCCTGAAGATGGGAGGCCGCTGGGTTCACCTCCGGCTGTGCCTGACCTGCGGCCACGTGGGCTGCTGCGACTCGAGCCCCAACCGGCACGCGACGAAGCACTTCCACGCCACCCAGCATCCCATCGTCCAGTCGATGGAGCCGGGCGAGGACTGGGGCTGGTGCTTCGTGGACGAGGTGGATTTCGAGGGCGACGAGCTGCCGCCGCGCGGTTGAGGCCTGGAGCGCATGCCTCGGCACGGCCCGGGTCACGGCTGGACGAAGGGAGGCGGCCCAGGGCTCGCGCTGGCGTTTCTCTGGAGCCTCGGAGGTTGCGCCACCACGTCGCCCTCGCCCGAGGCGCAGCGGGTCATCCCGGTGGACGGAGTGCCCGGCCCGCTCTGCCAGAACCTGGGCACGGTCATCGGCGAGAGCGAGGCGCGGGGGTGGGGAACCGGTGCCACCACTGCCGAGCAGCTCGCCGCGGAGGCCACCGGCGACGCGATGCAGCGGGCGGCGTACCGGGGCGCGACGCACATCTTCCTCTCGCCGGCGACCGTGCGCCAGAAGGATGGGGCACCGTCCGGGGCGACGCTGACCGGCGTGGCATTCCGCTGCCCGCCGACCCAGCAATGAGCACCGGCGAGAACCGGCGCCGACACGCACGGCCCTTGGGGCCGGTGCGCTCCTAGGGCGTTTCCTCGAGCGCCCGGAGCGCCGCACGCGACACCGCCTCGCGCGCCCAGGCCGGCTCCAGCACCTCGGCTTCACCGCCGAAGGACAGCACCCACTGCACGAGCCAGCGCTCCTCGCCCGCCACCCTCACCTCCACCCCGCCGTCGGTGAGCTCGCGGGAATCGCCCCCGAATCGCTCGCGGAGGTAGGGCGCTGCCTGGGCGGTGAAGCGCACCCGCACCTCGCTGCGTGCGGCCGGATCGGGCACCCGCGCCGGCGGCATGGACCGCGGAGAGAACGTGCGATCCGTCCGCCGGATGCTCGTCATCCGGTCCAGCCGGAACAGGCGCTCGGAGCCGCGTCCCAGGTCCCATCCGTACAGGTACCACTGGCCGCGGTGGTTGAAGACCTCCACCGGCTCGACGCGGCGGCGCTCGGCAGCGGTGCTGCCACGGGCGGCGTAGTCGAACTCCAGCTCCCGGCGGTCCTCCACCGCGCGGGTCAGGATGCCCAGCTCCTCGGGGGCCTGCGAGCGGGCGTTCACCGCGCTGCCCAGCTCCCGGTACATCTTCTTCGCCCCGGGCGGGAGGATCTTCTCCAGCTTCGCCAGCACCGAGGCCAGCGCGGTCTGGGCGGCCGGACGGAGCAGCTCCGCGGCCGCGGCGAGAGCGGCAGCCTCGGGCCCGGTCAGCCGCGGCGGCTTGCTGAATCGCTGGTCGAGGTCGACCCACACCCGGTCGTTCTCCACGTGAAGGTCGATGAAGTCGTCGGGCTGGAACGGCGGACGGCCCACCATGGTGAGCAGCTCGAGATCCCGGAGCAGCTCCTCTCGGCTCACCCCGAGCTGCCTTGCCAGCGCGTCCACGGTCACTCCGCGATGCCGGGCAACGTACGGCACCACGAAAAGGAGGCGGCGGAGCCGCTCGTGCACGTCGCTCACGCCCTGCCTCCGTGCCTCGAGGCCACCGCCTGGGCCAGCGCGCGAAACCGGGCACGGGCGGGCTCGGGCGAGACGACCCGCGCCTGCGGCCAGAGCGCCAGCACGTGCTTCAGGAGCGCATCCAGGAGGGTGACGGTGAGCACCACCTCGGTCCGTCCTCCGCTGCGCTCCATCCGTGCGTCCGGGAAGTGGGCACCGGCCTGCGCAGCCAGCGGCCCCTGGAGCCCCAGCCGTACCTCGACCGGGGGCTCGATGCCCCACTGCCAGGGAGCATGGGGAACGTGGGCGTCGATGGCGAAGTCCGCCGGCACCTCGAAGTCGTGGGTGCGCGGCTTGCTGGCGTTCATCTTCAGCGCCCGGATCCGATGCACGTGGAAGGTCCGGAGCCCCTGGCGCAGATGGCAGTAGCCCACCAGCGACCACACGCCGCGGCGGAGCACCAGCCCGTAGGGGTCCACCTTCCGCGTGGAGGGCTCGGGGCGCTTGGGCGACGCGTAGACGATCTCCACCCACTTCCGGGCGCTGGCCGCGGTCCAGAGCGTCTCGAGGTGCTCGGGCACGGCGGCGCTCTCCCGCACCGCTCCCAGCTCCATCCGCACCTTCGGGGTGGCCAGCTCTCCGCCGGCGAAGAAGCCGATCTTCCGGAGCGCGTGCTGCAGGTCGTGCCGGCCCGGGAAGGCGCCCGAGGCCAGCGCCGCGGACCCGGCCGCGTAGAGCACCGCCATCTCCTCGGGAGTGAAGCCCGGCTCGGGCAGGTAGTAGGCGTTCCGGTCGAGGAGGTACCCGTCCTTCCGGTCCTCGTCGCCCTGGACGTAAGTCAGCGGGATGCCCAGCTCGAGGAGCTCGGCCTTGTCCCGCTCGAACTTCCGCTCGGTGGCCTCGTCACTGCCGCTCCCGTAGTCCTCGGGGAAGCTCTCCTTGAGCTCGGCCCAGGACACCGGCTCGTGCGCATCCAGCAGCAGCGCCACGAGATCGAGCAGGCGTTCGGTGCGGTCCATGGCGGCAGGGAAGCATGTGGACGAAGAACCCTGGCCCGTCAAGACGGCACGGAGCGCTGTCTCAGAAGATCGCCAGCGGGTTGACCGGAGCGCTCGTCGTCCCCTGGAGCCTCCACGGCGCGAGGACGAGGAGGAACTCCCACCGTCCGAGGCGTTCGCAGGTGGCGGCCAGCAGGTCCAGCTCCGCATTGTCCACCAGCGGGAGACCGAGGTGGGGAATTCCCACCGAGTGAAAGGGGGAGGCGTGGCGCTCCAGGCCGAGGAAGGGCGCCACGTCGCTGTCCCCGTCGCCGAGGAGGACCGCGACTCCGCGCGCCTTGACCCAGGCGAGCACCTCGGGGTGCATCCCGGCGCGCCGGTCGCGATCGTTCCGCGGGCCGGCCCCGGTCCGCACGGCGAGCAGATCCCCCTGCCGGACCCGGACTCGCTGCCGCGCCTCGGCGGCCTCGAGGTCGGCGATGCGGACTGCGTCGCCCGGTTCCAGCGCCCGCCCGCGCACGGCTGCCACGTCCAGGAGCACGCCCCTTCCGGCGATGCCGTCACGGGCGAGCACCTCCACCCCCAGCTCGGCGCATCCGTCCGGACGGACGGCATCGGCGGGGACGCCGTTGTAGAGCTGCCGGTCGCCGGCGCCGATGTGGCAGAGCGCATCCAGGTGGGTCTGGGCGAAGCCGTGCCAGACCGCTCCGACCCGATCGCGGCTGGCGGGCCCGTCCCGGCGCATCTCGTACAGCGGCTCCCGGATTCCGGGCGTGTGCGCGACGGAGACCTCCCGCGCGAGCGAGACGCTCCGGCCTTCACGCACCAGCGCGACCGCACCCCGGACCGCCTCCGGAGTGAGGAGGTTCAGCGTTCCGCGCCGGTCGGCGGGACCCCAGCGCCCCCAGTTGGTCAACCGGGGAAGCGCAGCGTCGATCTCCGGGTCGGTGCCGAGCGCGGGCCAGGACGATTGCTCCGGCGCCGCCGGGCGGGTGGCGCAGGCGAGGAGGGCGATGGAGAGAGCGAGTAGCGGGCGCATGGAGGGTCCGCTCTACTCCGGTTCGAGCCGGCGCCGGGAGGCGCCGCTTCTTGAGCGCGGGCGAGTGCTAGCGTCCGGTCCGTGCAGGCTTCCGGACGGGTGCGGGCGCTGCTGCCCACGGTGTTCTCCGAGTTCAGCGCGCTGGCCGCCCGCGTGGGGGCGGTGAACCTGGGTCAGGGCTTCCCCGATTTCGACGGGCCCGAGGTGGTGCGCGAGGCGGCGGTGGCCGCGCTCCGGCGTGGAGAGAACCAGTACGCACATGGACTCGGCGCGGTGCCACTGCGCCAGGCGATCGCCGAGCACGCGCGGCGGTTCCTCGGCTTGACGGTCGATCCCGACACCGAGGTGGTGGTGACCTGCGGAGCAACCGAGGCCATCTTCGACGCGGTCCAGGGGCTGGTGGACCCGGGTGACGAGGTGGTGGCCTTCCAGCCGGTGTACGACTCGTACGCGGCGAGCGTGGCGATGGCGGGGGGTGTGCTCCGGCCGGTCACGCTGCGGCCCCCGGACGCGAGCCACGCCCGGTGGTGGTTCGATCCCGGCGAGCTCGAGGCGGCCTTCGGACCGCGCACCCGGGTGGTGCTCCTCAACACGCCCCACAACCCGACCGGGAAGGTCTTCAGCGCGCGCGAGCTGGAGCAGGTGGCCGCGCTGGCGCAGCGGTGGAACGCGGTCGCGGTGGTCGACGAGGTGTACGGGCACCTGGTGTACGACGGCGCCGAGCACCGCTCGCTGGCGGGCCTTCCGGGCATGGCCGGGCGCACCCTGACGGTGAGCAGCGCGGCCAAGACGTTCGGCCTGACCGGGTGGAAGGTGGGATGGGCCATGGGCCCGCGCGTCCTCCGGGATGCGGTGCTCCAGGCGCACCAGTACGTGACGTTCGCCGTTCCCACCCCGCTCCAGCACGCGGTGGCCGCGGCGCTCCGCCTCCCCGACTCGTACTTCGTCGACCTGCAGGCGGACTACGCGCGCCGTCGCGGCAAGCTGCTCGAGGCGCTGAACGCCTCCGGCCTGGTCCCGTGGACCCCCGAGGGTGCGTACTTCGCCTGCGTGGACGTCACCGGGCGGGGCTTCACCGACGACGACGCCTTCTGCCGAGATCTCACCACCCGGGTGGGAGTCGCGGCGATCCCGCTCTCTGCATTCTACGTGGACCGGTCACGTGCGCCGTGCGTGGCGCGCTTCGCCTTTTGCAAGTCGGACTCCACGCTCGACGAGGGGGCCCGGCGACTGAGGGCGGCGAACCTCGGCCTGCGCCGCTGATGCGAGCGGGGCTCCTCCGGCGCTAGGTTCCGGCCCATGCGGGGGCGGGTCGCAACCATCTGACGCGGACGCTCCCGCGCACCTACGTCTACGGACGGGACGGCCAGCTGGTGGCGGACGACGTGGGCGCGATCGGGGGAGAGCGACTCCAGGAGCTGCGGTCAGCGATCCAGAAGGGGCTGGCCCGCTGAAAGCTCGGCCCGGCGCAGGTCACCAGAGCGCGAGTCGCTGCCAGGCGGCGAGCCCGTTTCCGAGGAGGTGCATCCAGAACGGTACCCGCGTCGAACCGGTCCGGAGCCGCGCCAGCCCGAGCAGGAGCCCGTCGACGAGGACCTGGACCAGCTCCGGAGGCCCGTACTGGCCGTGGGCCAGGGCGAACAGGAGGGCCGTCGCAGCGACCGTGGGACCAGAGCCGATGCGTGGAAGCAGCAGGTGGAAGAGGACGCCGCGGAAGGCAAGCTCCTCGAGGAGGGGCGCGAGCACCACGATGCCGAGGACCCTGATGGCCAGCGCCGGTCCGTGGACGCCGAACGGCGCCGGGGACGGCCGGCCGAGGCCAGCCGTGACCAGCTCGGTCACCGCCAGCCAGACCACCCAGAGCACGAGCCAGCGCACCAGGACGCGGGCAGGGACCTGGTTCCAGGCCAGCCGCTCTCGCGCCTCGGGCTTGACCGCTGCCAGGAGGCCGAGGACCACGATGCCCACCCCGAACGGGGCGACGCGAACCAGGCTCTCACGAAGCTCGGGCGACATCTCCAACCGACCCTAGCCGGGAGACGGCCCGGTTCAGCCGGATTCCGGACGGAACTCCAGCGCCACGCCGTTCATGCAGAAGCGCTCCCCCGTGGGACGAGGGCCGTCGTCGAAGACGTGGCCGAGATGCCCACCGCAGCGAGCGCAGTGGACCTCGGTGCGGGTCATCCCGTGGGTGTCGTCGGTCTCGGTCCCCACCGCGCCCGGGAGCGGCCGGACGAAGCTGGGCCAGCCGGTGCCGCTCTCGAACTTGTCGTTCGACGAGAACAGCGCCTGACCACACCCGGCGCAGAGGAAGGTCCCGGAGCGCTTCTCCTTGTTCAGCGGGCTGGTGAAGGCGCGCTCGGTGCCGTGCTGGCGCAGGACGGTGTACGCGCTGGGTGAGAGCTGCTGCCTCCATTCCTCATCGCCGTGCTCCACCTCGAAGTGCTTGGGGCTCATGTCGGTCCTCGTCCGTCTGTCCTTCCACGTTCTATGCCCGATTCGCCGCGCGCGGTTTCGATCCAGGGCCGACGTCGGTCACCCCGACGCTGCAACGTCTTTGCCATGGACGGTGGGGTGGTCTTCTCGGCTGGAGTCTGCGTGCACTGAAGACCGATGACGGTTCCGCCCCGATTCCTGCGCATGCACCTCACGGGAGGAGAGCGATGCAAAGATTCCCTCGATGGGTGGCCGGGGTCGGGCTCGGCGCGGTGCTGGTCGCCGGTTGCGGTTCGAAGCTGAACGGGACCTACACGAATGCCAGCGGCATCGCCATGCTCGAGCTGAAGTCGGGCGGAAAAGCCACGATGGGCCTGGGCGGCGAGGCCAAGGACTGCACCTACACCGAGGACGGCAAGCAGATCCGCCTGACGTGCTTCGGCGAGCAGATCAGCCTCCGCATCAACGACGATGGAACCCTGTTCGCTCCCGGGTTCGTCGGGGTGATGAAGAAGTCGAAGTGAGTCGCGTCGCCGCGACCCCTCCTTCTCGCGACTGGCGTTTCCCCTCCGGCGAGCCCAGCTTCCGCCGATGGAGCTCACGAGGCAGATCTCGATCAGCCAGGCGGTCGCCGCGGGCCAGGGCGCGTACTTCCTGCTCGCCGGCGTGTGGCCCCTGGTCAGCCTGAAGACGTTCTACGCAGTCACCGGTCCCAAGCGGGATGGCTGGCTGGTCCAGACGGTCGGGTCGCTGATCGCCTCCATCGGGACCACGCTGCTCCTCGGCGCGCGGCGGCGCACCGTCTCTTCCGAGGTGAGGTGGCTCGGAGCGAGCAGCGCCGCGGCGCTGATGGCGGTGGACGTGATGTTCGTCCGGAGCCGGCGCATCCCGCGCATCTACCTCGCGGACGCGGCCCTGGAGCTCGGGCTCCTCGCCGGCTGGGCGCTGGCCACGATGCAGGAGGCCCGGCGCCACCCTCCGGGTCAGTTCGAGACCAGGAGCGAGAAGGCCTCGTGGACGGCCTCGGGAAAGACCTCGTGCTCTCCCCCGGGGAACTCCCGGTAGACCACCCAGTCGCCGGCGGCACGGAGCACCGGGACGATCTCCCGGCTCGAGGCCCCGATGGGGACGACCGGGTCCAGCGTGCCGTGCGCCACCAGAAAGCGCGGATGCCCCACCAGGCCGGCCACCTCCATCCCGGTGGGTGAGAAGGCGAACAGCCAGCCGAATAGGTCCCCGTTCGACGGCCCGAGCGAGAGCGTGAAGGTGGCTCCGGCGGAGAAGCCGCCCAGGGCGACATGGGCCGCGTCCACCGGGACCCGCCGGAAAGTCTCGGCCAGCGCCTCGTCCAGGAAGGCGCGATCGGCGCCGAATTCGCCGTGCAGGAAATCCCAGCTCCAGCGGCGGCTGTCCGGGAGCATCACGGCCACCTCGCGTTCCGCGGCGTCACCGCGGACCGCATCCCACATCCGGGCAGCCGAGCTGCCCGCCCCGTGGAGCATCACCAGCAGGGGCACGCGGCGGGTGCGGGCCGCCTCGGGGACGTAGAGGAGCCCGTCCCGAGGTGCACCGAGCCCGAGCTGGAAGAGCCCCGGCTGGCCGGGGCGGAACTCGGGGTCCGGTCGGGCATGGAGCCGTGCCGAGTCGGGGGGAGCGCCCGGGGCGATGCGCACGTTCGGAGGAGGTCCGCTCGCGCAACCGGCCAGGAGCAGGACCACCAGGGACCGGGACCACACGGCCGCCCAGTGCAGCACGTCTTCCGCCGAACGGGTGACGTGCCTCCCGGCTGCCCGCCCCCCGCTCGCTGCCGTCATCGGCGAGCGGAGCGGCGCGGAAATGGCTAGATCTCCGCTCAGTGGCAGCCGTGTGGCTGCCCTGGAGAGCGCCTCTGAAAGACCTGCACGGGAACACCCTCGGCCTCAAGCCCAGCGAGTTGCACCAGCTCCGCAACACTTACCGCCGTCGGGTCTCCCCGCACGAGATCGTCAGCCCCGAGCTGGCCCGGCATCTGACCGCGCTCTCGCTGCAGACGAACCGCCAGATCGGCGTGCTGCTCAACAGGAAGGGCGACGTCGAGCAGGTGGTGGTGGGGAACGCCCACAAACTCGAGCTTCCGGACATCGGCCGTGCCCGCGCAGGCCAGGTGCGGCTCCGCGGGCTCCGGCTGGTGCATACCCACCTCAGGTCGGAGCCGCTCACCCGCGACGACCTGACCGACCTCGCGCTGCTCCGGCTCGACCTGGTGGCCGCAATCGGCGTGCGCCCGGACGGCCTTCCGGGCGTGCTGCACTTCGGCCACCTCGTCCCGGCAAACGGAGACGGTAGCTACTGGCGGACCGAGACCCTGCCCTCGGTGCATGGCCCCCAGCCCGATCTCGTCGCCACCTTGAGCGCGCTGGAGGACGAGCTGGCCCAGGGAACCGCGGGCCGCCAGGTCTCCGGGCGCGAGCGGGCGGTGCTGGTGGGGATGGCGCTCGACGGGCAGCGCGGGCGTGCCGAGGCCTCGCTGACCGAGCTCCGGGAGCTCGCCCGGACTGCCGGCGTGGAGGTGCTGGACTCGGTGCTGCAGCTCCGCCGCGAACCGGATCCCCGGTACCTCATCGGCCGCGGGAAGCTCGAGGAGCTGAACCTCCGCTCGATGCAGCTCGGGGCCGGCCTCCTGGTCTTCGACCGCGACCTCAGCCCCTCGCAGAGCCGACACATCGCCGAGGAGACCAGCCTCAAGGTCCTGGACCGCACCCAGCTCATCCTCGACATCTTCGCCCAGCGTGCACAGAGCGCCGACGGCAAGCTCCAGGTCGAGCTGGCCCAGCTGAAGTACCTCCTGCCCCGGCTCGCCCAGAGCGACGACTCGTTGTCGCGGCTGGCCGGCGGGATCGGAGGCCGGGGCCCCGGCGAGACGAAGCTGGAGATCGATCGCCGGCGAGTGCGCGACCGGATCGCCCATCTCGAACGGCGCATCGCGCATCTGTCGCGCGAGCGTCAGGTCCGGCGCGGCCGCCGCGAGCGCCGTGAGCTGCCGGTCATCTCCATCGTCGGCTACACCAACGCCGGAAAGTCCACCCTGCTCAACGCGCTGACCAACAGCCAGGTGCTGGTGGAGAACAAGCTCTTCGCCACGCTCGACCCGACGAGCCGGCGGCTGCGCTTTCCCGAGGAGCGCGAGGTCATCATCACCGACACCGTGGGCTTCATTCGCGACCTGCCGCCGGACCTGGTGAACGCGTTTCGCGCAACGCTGGAGGAGTTGGACGACGCCTCGCTGCTCCTGCACGTGGTGGACGCCTCGGACCCCGCGCATGACGCGCAGGTGGAGGCGGTGGAGCAGATCCTCGGGACGCTGGGCCTGCTCTCCAAGCCTCGCATCCTGGTGTGGAACAAGGCAGACCAGGTCGACTCCGAGCTCGTCCAGACCCTCGTCCGCACCCGCGGAGGCGTGGCCATCAGTGCCGTCCGGGGTCAGGGACTCGAAACGCTGTTGCAGAAGGCGGACCGGACCCTCTTCGCCGAGGGGGCCTCGGGCGAGCTGGGGGCGCTGGTCGCACCCCTGCGGCGCCCGGACCGGGACACTCCCGCGGCAGACGTTGCCCTCCCGCTGCCCGGGGCTGCCGCCGTGGGCGGCTGAGACGCGCGAGCGGCGGCCCGAACCGTCGAGACCGCTCGCAGGCAAGCACGGACCGTGCGCCTTGAGGCTTCCGGGCCGAGGAGTAGGGTCCCTGCGTGCGCCTGACTCCGGGCACCCGGCTGGGGCCGTACGAGCTGCTCTCGACCCTCGGTAGCGGGGGAATGGCCGAGGTGTATCGCGCACGGACACCCGGCTCGGCCGCGACATCGCCCTCAAGGTGGTCAACGAGGCTCTGGCCGGTGATCCCGAGCTGGTCCATCGCTTCGAGCAAGAGGCGCGGCTCGCCGGCTCGCTCAATCACCCGAACCTGGTCGCGGTCTACGACTTCGGCCTCCACGACGGGGCGCCGTACTTCATCACCGAGCTCTTGAAGGGAGAGTCGCTCCGGCAGCGCCTCGCGCACGGGCGCGTCCCCCTCGACACGGCACTGGACTGGGGAAGCCAGCTGGCGCAGGGGCTGGCTGCGGCCCACGCCCGGGGGATCGTCCACCGCGACGTCAAGCCGGACAACGTGTTCCTCACCTCCGACGGGCACGTGAAGCTGCTCGACTTTGGCATCGCCAAGCTTGCCGAGGCCAGTCGGGGCGAGGGACCGCACGACCTGCTGGACGAGACGGTCACCCCCACGGACGAGCGGACACGCACCGGCGCAATTCTCGGGACTCCCGCCTACATGTCCCCCGAGCAGGTCCGGGGGGAACGCGTCGACGCGCGGACCGACATCTTCAGCCTCGGGGCGATCCTGTACGAGATGCTCTCTGGTCGACGGCCGTTCCCCGGTGACTCCCTGGCCGAGAGCGGGCACGCCATTCTTCGCGACGAGCCCCCGCCCCTCGCGGGCGTTCCTCCTCCTCTGATGCAGCTGATCCGCCGCTGCCTCGCAAAGGAGCCCGAGGCTCGGTTTCAGTCCGCGCGCGATCTGGCGTTCGCCCTCGAGG
>DASROG010000017.1:0-3401 GCA_035646995.1 Myxococcaceae bacterium | reverse complement strand
ACCTTGTAGCGGCGCATCTGCCGGTCGACGGTGATCGACTGAGACTGCACGCCGGACACGCTGCAGAGGACGAGGATGGCGCCGTCGAGCACCCGCAGCGCGCGCTCCACCTCGATGGTGAAGTCCACGTGGCCCGGGGTGTCGATGATGTTGATGTTGATGTCCTTCCACAGGCAGAAGGTCGCCGCGGACTGGATCGTGATGCCCTTCTCGCGCTCCAGGTCCATCGAGTCCATCTTGGCGCCCACCCCGTCCTTGCCCCGGACCTCGTGAATCTCGTGGATCCGGCCGGTGTAGAAGAGGATGCGCTCGGTCAGCGTGGTCTTCCCACTGTCGATGTGGGCCGAGATGCCGATGTTTCGAACGCGGTCGATGGGGATGTTGGACGCCATGATGAATGTCTGCTTCCTCGGGAACTGCCGTGCAGGGGAGTGCCCGGCTGTGACGCGACGGGCGGCGGCCCTGTACTGCCGAACGGGCCGGATTGCCAGTGCGCGCACAAGCTAACGCGGTGGTGACATCACGCAAACTGATGACCCTGGGGCCTCACTGGCAGAAGAATTAACGACGCGCCCAGTCGCGATGAAAAGATGAACGAGGACGCCTGGTTACTTCACTTTGCCACGCTGTCCAGCCAGCGGGTCACCGTCCGC
Organism: Myxococcaceae bacterium; assembly: GCA_035646995.1. Classification (GTDB taxonomy): domain Bacteria; phylum Myxococcota; class Myxococcia; order Myxococcales; family Myxococcaceae; genus RPRB01. The sequence goes on along the minus strand of DASROG010000017.1, from coordinate 2,748 downwards.
ACGGCGTCCTGGAAGGAGGGCGCCACGAACAGGACCTCCTGGTAGACGGTCGGGTCGTAGGGCCGCGCGGTCATCGCCTCGATGTTGAGCGGCACGAGCTGGGCGTGGGTCTGGAAGCGCTCCAGCTCGCCGAACGAGGAGAGGAGCCCGGCCCCGTAGGCCCTGAGCTGGTCTCCCTCCTTCGCCACCCCGAACTCGAGCGTGTACCAGTAGACCCGCTCGATCTGCTTGAGCACGTCGTCGCTCACCCGCTCGGCGGCGTGACCGAAGGCCCGGTTCAGCTCGGCGAATCCCGGGTCGGCCAGCGTCGCCGCGTGGCCCACCAGCTCGTGCACGATGTCCGGCTCGGGCGTGTAGAGCGGCACGGTGTGGTGGCGGATGTACTGCGTGGAGAGGAACTGATCGAAGCGCAGGTTCCCGAGGAAGGCGCGGGAAGTGACCAGCCCGGCCACCGGCACCATCTGGAAGCCGGTGGGGCTCCCGGCGAGCTTCTGGTTCACCTCGCGGAGCTGGGGAATGCGCTGGCGAGAGAAGGAGACCCGCTCGGAGCAGCCCTTGTACTCGGAGGAGGCGTGCTTGTGGTGCAGCGGCGCGAGGTGCTCCCAGACGGTGCGCCACACCCCCTGCTCCGTGTCGGTGTACTGCACGTCGGGCACCGGATCGCCCGGGCGCCAGCGGAGCGCCTGCTGCGCGATGTGGTTCCGACGCGCGCGGTAGTCCGGATCGCGGAAGCCGGGATGGTTTTGATCGAGCTGGACGATGTCCTCCGCGCCCGCCTTGGGCGCCGAGGACTCGGCGGTTCCAGCGAAGGGGAGACCAGGATTCATCGTCGCACCAATGTATCTCCTCCCACTGCCGGATGCTCCGTTGCAGTGCGGTGCCGCCCTGCGTCGCGGTCTCTCAGTCCCCCACACCCGGGGGACGTCGCGGAACAGATGCGCGCCGGCGATCGGGCTCAGTAGCGCACGTTTTGCCCACCACCACCTTGCAGGAGCTGGTTTGCCTGCAGGAGGTAGTACTGCGCCTGCTGTGCGTTCTTCTGGTCGAGCGCCGCCTGTGCCGCCCCGACGAGGCGAGCTGCTTCTGCCGCGCGGCTGGCCTCGGCAGGAGACCCGGCGGCGGACGCGGCGGAGGCAGTCTGCTGCAACGAAGCGCGGGTGGACTCGAGCGACTGGGCGTTCCAGTTTCCGCTTCCCTGCAGCGACTGCATGGTGCTGTCGATGGAGTATCGAGCTCCATCGAGCTGGGCAGCGCGCTGGGTCCGGGCCTGCTGCTCGGCGATGCGCGCCTCCTCGTAGGCCCGCTGCTGGGCGCTGATCTGCTGGAGTGCCTCTGTCTGAGCACGTGACTGCTCGAGGAGGGCCTCGGTGGTCGGATCTGGCTGACCGTCCGTTCGGTCGGCCCGGGCCTTCTTCTTCCGGGGAGCTCCGGCATCGGGCGACGGCTCCTCCACCGCGACGCTCGTGGAGGGCTGCGGCGCACCGTTCACCGAGGTGGCCCGCGCACCGCCATCGCGTGGCGACGACCCGGCGTCGGTTCCCGTCCGTGCATCGGCGGGGTGAGTGCCGGCGTCGGCCGCGCGCGCGGGCGTCCCGGCATCCGGCGCACGCGCGGCGGCTCCCGCGTCCGGGGCAGCGGCGCGCGTGGAGACGCCCGCGTCCGGGGCGGCGAGCACGACGGAGAGGAGGAGGAGACCGTTCATCGCCGGGGGACTCTAACCCTGGGCCTGCGCGGCGGCCCGCCGGGTCGGCAGGGAAACACCCGGGCTGCCCGGGAATCAAGGCGGGCCTCGTGCCCTCGGGCCCCAGAAGCGCACACGGGGTGTCTGGACGCTCCGGACCGCACATCGGAGGCGCGCGCGAGCGGTCGCTGCGTGGCTCGAGGCCACCGGGGGCGCTGATCCCCTTCGACGAGACCCGCTCCGCCCACTGCATCACCGCGGGCGTCCGGGGTCGTGGATGCATTCCACATCCATCGGCGTGGGCTGCGGGACGAATCCCGCGTGCGCACCGCCGAGAACGAGCTTCTTGGCGAGCACGGTGGAACCGAGGACGAGACGGCCGAGCACGCCCGTCTTTCACTCGCGACCGAGTGCGCCGGCGCCGGCGAGCTCGGCTCACCGCGCCCGTCGTCGCGTCCGGAGCGCGTCGAGGCACTCCCGCGCGGCGCGCTCGCCGGTCTCCAGCGCGCCGTGCACGGTGCCGGCCTGTCCTCCGGTGTGCGTGTGCTCGCCGGCGAAGAACAGCGTCTCGGCCACCGGTCGTGCGATCACGCGCGCGGCACCGAGCGCACCCACCGGAGTCACCGCGTAACCCCCGCGCGCGAACGGGTCCGCCTGCCAGTCGTGCTGGGCCTCGTCTTCGAGCAGCTCCTCCAGGGTCGAGCGCGGAGTCCCGAACAGGCGCTGGAGGCTGTCCAGCGAGCGGGCGCGCCGCACCTCGGGCGGGATCGCCGACAGCTCCTCGGCGAGCGGCCCACCTGCCCAGCCGGTGAGCACGCCCGAGTCCACCGGGGCGCTGGGCCACCAGGTGGGCACCGCGCCCCCGGGCAGGTGCGCGAAGCCGAAGTCGCGGTGCCGGCCTCGACTGCCCGAGCTCCAGAAGGCCTCGCGGAAGCGGAGGAGCAGCTTGAACAGCGGCCCGTGCACCAGCGCCCCCGCCGCGCGCTCCACGTCGTGGACGCGGGGCGCGAAGCGGATCGCGCCCGTCGATCCGGTCGGTGCGCGGAGCACCCCGAGCGGGACGGTAA
>DASROG010000016.1:0-3364 GCA_035646995.1 Myxococcaceae bacterium | reverse complement strand
GGTTCGACCGGCTGGCGGACGTCGTGGCCGGCTTCGACCCGGACTCGCCCGTTCCGGCGATGATGCGGCGGGCCGCGGACGACGAGCGCCGTCACACCCAGCTGTGCGCCCGGCTTGCCGGGAGCCTCGGAGAGCCGGTCCTGCTCGACCGCGACGCGGGGCCGGTGTCCATCGCTCCCCGCTCGCTCGATGAGCGCAGGGCGGCCCTCTACGAGATCGTCGCTGCCTGCTGCATCACCGAGACCGAGAGCATGGCCACCCTCACCACGCTGCTGGCTGGCGAGCCCGACCCGGAGGTGCGCGAGGTGCTGCACGGCATCTCCCGGGACGAGGTGGTGCACTCCCGCATGGGCTGGGCCCATCTGTCGCGCGAGTCGGTCCGAGCGGAGGTCGCATTCCTCGGGCCGCTCGTCCCCGGGATGCTCGCCGGAACCATCGACGAGGGGCTGCTTCGCCTCGGGGTACTGCCGCTCCGGAAGAAGCGCGAGGTCTTCCTCGGGACCCTGGAGCAGGTGGTGTTCCCAGGGCTCGCGAAGTTCGGGGTGGACCCCGAGCCTGGCCGTCGCTGGCTCGCCCACGCTGCCGGGCTGAGCTGACCTCGGCGGGAAGGCTCAGTGCGGGACGCGATGCCGGGCGCCCCCACCGTTCCTATGTTCGCGGCGTGAAACGCTTTCTGCACCAGAACGGCCTCACGGTGGCGCTGCTGACCATCTTCCTCGCGAGCCTCTGTGGGCAGGCCATCGCGGGCCATCGCGCCGATGCCGAGGAGCGGCAGGAGCACGGCCTCGCCGCCCGGTCCTTCGGCTCCTACCTCGGCTCGGGTCCGTTCCTGGAGGCCGTCGCGGAGAACTGGGAGAGCGAGTTCCTGCAGATGACCGCGCTGGTCTTTCTCGCCTCGTTCCTCCGGCAGCGCGGGGCGGCGGACAGCAAGCCGCTGGAGGACGAACCCCAGCGGGACGAGGAGCACGAGGGCCCTCCCCCGCCGGATGCACCCCGGGCCGTGCGTCGCGGTGGGCTCATCCTCAAGCTCTACTCCCACTCTCTCAGCCTGGCCTTGCTGGCACTCTTCGTCTTCTCCTTCGTCATGCACGCGCTGCACGGGTCGAGGGCAGCGGACGAGGAGCACCGGATGCACGGCGAGGCAGCGAGCGGATTCCTCGGGTACCTCCTGGGCCCAAAGTTCTGGTTCGAGTCCTTCCAGAACTGGCAGAGCGAGTTCCTCTCGGTGGCGGTGCTCGCTCTGCTCTCGATCTGGCTCCGCGAGCGTGGCTCTCCTCACAGCAAGCCGCTGACCGCGCCTCATCACCGGACCGGCAGCTGAACTGGAGCCCGCGGTCAGCTCACCGGAAGTGCCGCGCTGACGGCGAACGTCGGCGGCTTCCTCGCATGCGTGGCCTGCTCGTAGGCGTACGCCAGCGCGAGGAGCCGGGCCTCGCTCCAGGCCCGGCCGAAGAAGCTGAGGCCCACCGGGAGGCCCCGGACCTGACCCATCGGAACCGTCACGTGAGGGTAGCCGGCCACCGCCGCAGCGGTGCTGCACCCACCCGGCGCGCAATCGCCGTTCACCCAGTCGATGAGCCAGGCCGGCCCCTGCGTCGGCGCGACGATGGCGTCGAGCCGGTGCTTGCTCATCGTGGCGTCGATGCCCTCCTTCCGGGACAGGCGTAGGCACTCCTTCCGGGCCTTCACGTACGCGGGCGTGGTGAGCGGCCCCTTCTTCTCTGCGTCGATGAACAGCTCCTGGCCGAACAGCGGCATCTCCGTGTCGGCGTGGGCCTGGTTCCACTCGATGAGCGCCTTCAGGGTCCGAGGCCCCGGGCCGCCGAGCTTCGAGAGGTACGCCTCGAGGTTCGCCTTGAACTCGTACAGGAGCACCTCCAGCTCGGGCGCGTCGAGCTTCGCCGCGGTGGCGATGGGCGCGGGGTCGATCAGCACCGCGTCCTCTGCCTTCAGGGCCTTCAGCGCCTCCTCGGCCAGCGCGTCCGTCGCCGGGTGGTAGCCGAAGTACTTGGTCCGGGCCACGCCGATGCGCGCCCCCTTGAGCGCCCCCCGGTCCAGGGCCGCGGAGTAGCGGACGTCGAAGCGCGCTCCCGGCGGGCCGGATGCGGCGTCGGCCGGGTCCCGTCCGCCGAGCACCTCGAGCAGCAGCGCCGCGTCGCGCACCGTCCGGACCATCGGGCCGGCAGTGTCCTGGCTGTGCGAGATGGGGACGATGCCGCTCCGGCTCACCAGCCCCACCGTCGGCTTCACCCCCACCAGCGCCGAGGCCGACGAGGGGGAGACGATGGACCCGTCCGTCTCGGTGCCGACCGCGACCGCGCAGAGGTTCGCCGCGACCGCCACAGCGGACCCGGAGCTCGAACCCGAGGGGCTCCGGTCGAGCGCGTAGGGGTTCCGGCACTGTCCCCCGCGGCCGCTCCAGCCGCTCGAGGAATGCGTGGAGCGGAAGTTCGCCCACTCGCTGAGCTGCGTCTTTCCGAGCAGCACCGCCCCGGCCTCGCGCAGCCGGCCGACCACGAACGCGTCGGCGCGCACCGTCGCGTCCATCAGCGCGAGCGAGCCGGCGGCGGTGTGCATCCGGTCCTTCGTGGCGATGTTGTCCTTGAGCAGCACCGGAATGCCATGCAGAGGTCCACGCACCCTCCCCGCCTTCCGCTCGCGATCCAGGGCGTCCGCCTGGGACAGCGCGTCCGGATTCGTCTCCAGCACGGACCGGAGGCGTCCATCCCGCTGCGCGATGCGGTCCAGGTACTTCTGGGTGATGGACCGGGAGGTCTCCTCACCGTTCGCCATCCGCGCCTGCAGCTCGTCGATGGTGACCTCGTCCAGCCGGTCCGTCGGCCTCGATCCGGCGTCCGGTGCAGCCGCGGCCTCGACGCGTTCGGTCCCGAGCAGCGCGGCACCGGCGACACCCAGCTGCAACAGACGACGCCTGGAAAGCTCCTCCGGCAAGCCCGGCCCCTTCGGCTTCCGCTGCATGCGTCCTCCCGACGTGGGCCGCGCAGCCTGTCATCGCCGACCCCCGCCAGGCCAGCGCCGCGCGCAGCCCGTCGACACGCTCCATTCCCCGCGGTCTACCTCGGGTCCGGGCAGGGAGAGCGCAGGTCGAGCGCGGCGGCGGGCACCTCGTACACGTCCCGGAGCCCGTTCCCCGGCGAGGCGAGCGCCTTCTCCAGCTCGCGAACGGTCAGGGCTCGCGGGCGCGCCGACGGCCACTCGCTCCGGTTGCTGGTGAAGAAGAACGTCCGCCCATCCGGCGAGAAGCGCGGCCCGAAATCCCAGCCCGGCGAGTTCACGCCAGCGCCTAGGGCCCGGGGGTCGGTCCACCGGGAGCCACAGCGGAAGCTCACGAAGAGGTCATACT
>DASROG010000015.1:0-2240 GCA_035646995.1 Myxococcaceae bacterium | reverse complement strand
CAGCCTCACCGGGCGCCTTGCAACTGCTGCGCGCGGACGTGTAGCAAGGACCGCCGTGGGCAACTCCCCCGTCTCCCGCTGGCTCGCCGCGGCGGCGCTCCTGGCCTGCACGGCCATCGCGCCCGCCGCCGCGCAGGAAGTTCCCGACCCCGCGGCGCTCCCGGCCAGCGGCCGTGCCGAGTACGAGCGCGTGCTCCAGGACGAGTTCTGCGGCTGCGGCTCTCCGCACTCGCTGGGCCAGTGCCTCCAGAGCCACGCCGAGTGCCGCCACAGCCGACGGCTGGCGCAGATCGCCGCCTTCGAGGCGGCCCGGGGCGTCACCTCCGGGGAGATCGGCGTCGAGCTCGCCCGCTACGACCAGGGGTTCCGGGACGCCCGGACCACCTTCAAGGTCGACGAGCGGCAGTGCCGCGGCAAGGGGCCGGTCACCCTCGTCGAGTTCTCCGACTTCGAGTGCCCCCACTGCGCCGTCCTCCGGCCGGTGCTGCAGAAGTTCGCCGCCGACAACGCCTCGAAGGTCAAGCTCTGCTGGATGAGCTTCCCCCTGAGTCAGCACCCCAACTCCATGCCCGCCGCCCAGGCCACGCTCCTCGCCCGCGACAAGGGGAAGCTGTGGCAGGTCCACGACGCCATCTTCGAGAACCAGCGTCGCCTCTCTCCCGAGGTCATCCAGGAGATCCTCGGCAAGGCAGGCGTCTCCGCCGCCGAGTGGAAGAAGACCCTCCCCGACAGGACGTACCAGGAGCAGGCCGAGGCCCAGCGGGCTGCCGGCGTCGCCGCCGGCGTGAACGCCACACCCACCATCTTCGTCAACGGCCGGAAGCTGGACCTCCCCCCTGCTCCCGAGATCCTCGCCATCACCGTGGACGACGAGCTCGATTGGCAGAAGACACGCGGCACCTGGACCACGGCCAACCGGTGAGGCCCGCCACGCGCCCATGACCGCCCGCATCCGCGTGGAGTCCCGAGGGCGTGTCGCTCCCGATGCCGAGGCCTCGGGTGAGCTCGACGCCCGTCGAGGCAGCTTCGTCCTCCTGCCCACCGCGCCGGACCTCCTCGCCGCCCTCCGCCAGCCCCCCGAGGGTGGACGGCGCAAGGGACCGCGGGTGGTGCTCATCGGCGACGCCTCCGGCTTCCCCCTCTCGGACCTCATCGCCTTCCTCGGCCAGTCCCGCTGGAGCGGCACCATGCGCCTCCACGCCCCGGGGGGAGAACGCACCGTGGTCCTCAATGACGGGGAGATCCACGGCGCCAGCAGCGAGGACCCTGCCGATCGCCTCACCGAGGTCCTGGTCCGCCTCGGTCACGCCCCGCGCCATGAGGTGGAGGAGGCGCTGCGCGACAATCCGCCGAGCCGCGTGGGACGCGCGCTCGTCGACCGCGGCCTCCTCCAGCCACATGACCTCTGGGCCTGCGTCACCCAGCAGGTCTCGGACATCTTCCACGCCATCGTTCTCGCTCGCGAGGGCACCTTCACCCTCGTCGACCAGGAGCCCGACGAGAAGACCGGCCCCTCGGTCCAGCTCTCCACCCAGAGCCTGCTGATGGACGCCATCCGGAAGATCGACGAGCTCCAGCACTTCCGGCAGCGCATCCCGCACGGCCGGGTCTACGTGAACAAGAAGCGCCCCAGCGACGGGAAGCTCCACCCCGACGAGGACCGGCTCCTCGGCCTTGCCAACGGCCAGCGCACGGTGCTCGAGCTCGCCCAGGCCTCGAAGCTCAGCGAGTTCGACGCCACCAAGATCATCTTCCGCCTGCTCGAGGGCGGTTACGCAACGGTCTCCGAGCTGAAGCACGGCGAGGTCGCCGCGCCCGCGCGTGGCCGCGCCGCCGGCCGCGGCGCCGAGTCCGAGCCCGCCGTCCGGGTGGTGGCCACCTTCGACGAGATCTTCGGCGAGATCGCCAGCGAGGTCGCCTCGAAGGGAATGTCCCGGGAGTTCCTCGAGGCGGCCAACGCCGCTCTGAGGAGCCGGAGCCTCTCCGAGTCGCCGGTGCTCATCGGCCTGGAGCTCGGCGCCGACGGGCGCTTCGACGCCCGCAAGGTCCTCGATGCCTACACCCACGCGCGCCAGAAGCTGGGCAGTGAGCCGGTCGCCTCGCTCCGCCAGGCGCTGTCCGACGTGATGTTCTTCCTGCTCTTCCAGGCCGGTGAGCTGCTGGAGTCGCGCGCGGACGAGGACCTCGCGCGACGGGTCAAGGACCTCCTCGCCACGCTCGATTGACTGCGGACGCGCTCC
>DASROG010000014.1:0-3528 GCA_035646995.1 Myxococcaceae bacterium | reverse complement strand
AGACGAGATAGGGGCGCATCAGCACGCCCTTGTTCGCCAGCGCTCCGTAGGCCGCGGCCACCTGCACGGCGGTGGCGCTCAGCCCCTGACCGAAGGCCTGCGTGGCCAGGGTCACCTAGGCCTTGGGGTAGGGAATGCTGCCCTTGCCCTCGCCGGGGAGGGCGAGCCCGGTCCGCTCGCCGAAGCCGAAGCGCCGCGCGGTCCGCATCATCCCCTCGCGGCCGAGCCGCTGCGCCACCTTGGCCGCGCCGATGTTCGAGGAGACCACGAGGATGCGGCTCAGGTTCAGCATCCCGTGCGGATGGGTGTCGTGGATGACGTGCCGGCCGACCTCCCAGCTGCCGCCCTCGCAGTCGAAGGTGTCCTCGGGCCGGACGGCGCGATCGTCCAGCGCCGCGGCGGCGACGAAGGCCTTGTAGGTGCTCCCCGGCTCGAAGAGGTCCAGGGCCGGCCGGTCGCGCAGGGCACCGGCGGCGATGCCCGGCGCGGGCGCGTTGGGGTTGAAGCGCGGAGACTGGGCCAGAGCCAGGAGCTCACCGGTCCGCGGGTCGAGCACCACCAGCATGCCGCCGATGGCCTTGCTCTCCTCCACCGCCCGGTCCAGCGCCTTCTCCGCGACGTACTGCACCTGGCGGTCCAGGGTGAGGGTCACCGTCGCACCCTGGCGGCCCACCGCCTCGGGCGCGCCCTGGAGCAGCAGATTCCGGCCCCGGGCGTCGCGGGTGCCCTCCACCTTCTCGCTCTGTCCGGACAGCTCGTCCTCGAATGCAAGCTCGAGGCCCTCCAGTCCGTGACCGTCGGTGCCGACCACGCCCAGCACCTGCGCCCCGAGCTCGCGCTGCGGGTAGAAGCGCTTGGGCTCCTTGGCGACTCCCAGGCCGGGAATCTCCAGCCGCTGGGCGAGGACGACCTCCTGGGGCGTCACCTGCCGCTTGACCCAGGCGAAGCGGCGGCCGCGGGTGAGCCGGGCCTCGAGCTCGGAGCCGTCCAGGTGGAGCGTCCGGGCGAGGTCGCGGGCCGCGCGCCGCAGGTCGCCGACCATCGAGGGGTCCAGCCAGAGCGAGTCCACCTCCACGCTCTGGGCCAGCGGGATGCCACGGCGGTCGTAGATGTCGCCACGCCGGGCGGGGATCTCCATCTCCCGCACCGTCTGGTCCGTGGCCATCGAGGTCAGCCGGGCACGCTGGAGTACTTGCAGGCTGACCGCCCGCACCAGCGTCGCTCCGAGCGCGGCCATGAGCAGCCCGCCCATGACCAGCACCCGCGCCCGGGTCCATCGGGTCAGCTCCGCCGGGGGACGTCCACGCTCGGTGGACCGGCGGGGAATCATCGCGGCGAGCGGCGATCGGCCAGCGTGCGCCGGCCCTCGGCGGCGTGGGTCGCCACCATGCCCGGGCGCGCGGCGACCGAGTCGACCACCGATGCATCCGGCGGTCCCATTCCCAGCTGGCTGCGGGCGATGCCCTCCAGGCGCGCCGGGCGCTTCAGGGTGGCCAGCTCGAGCTTCAGCCGGTCGTTGGCCAGGGCCAGCGTGCGGCTCTCGGCCTCGAGTGACGACAGGCGGTACGCCGCGTCCACCACCTGGCTCCGCGAGGCGACGTGGAGGATGCCCACCGCCACGAGCAACCCGAAGCACAGCACCACCGGAAGCATCTGGCCCAGCACCGTGCCGAGCGAGACCCGGCGCCCCTTCCCCGAATTCCGGCTCATGCCACCCTCTCCACGGCCCGGAGCCGCGCGCTGCGTGCCCGGGGATTGCGTTCCACCTCGGACTCCGAGGCCTGCACCGCGCGCCGGGTGAGGACCCGGAACGTCCCCTGCGCGCCGCAGGCGCAGACCGGGAGCCCGGGGGGACAGATGCAGCGCCCCTCGAGCGCGCGGAAGGCCTGCTTCACGGCGCGATCCTCGAGGCTGTGGAAGGCGATGACCGCCGCCCGGCCTCCGACGCGGAGAAGCCGCGGCAACGAGGCGAGGACCCGGTCGAGCTCGCCCAGCTCGTCGTTCACCGCGACCCGCAGCGCCTGGAAGGTGCGGGTGGCGACGTGCACCTTCGAGGGCCACGCCTTGCGCGGCACGGCCCGCTTCACGGATTCGACCGCCGCCAGGGTCGTCGCCGGCAGGTCCTGCTTCAGCGCCCGGGCGATCGGCTTCGCGAACGGCTCCTCTCCGAGCTCCCGCAGCACCGCGGTCAGCTCGGATTCCGACAGCCGGGCGATCAGCTCGGCGGCGGTCTCGCCGGTGCGTCCCATCCGCATGTCCAGCGGGCCCTCGGTCTGGAAGCTGAAGCCCCGCTCGGGGGTGTCGAGCTGGGGGCTGCTCACCCCGAGGTCGAGCAGCAGGCCGTCCACCGGGAGCAGGCCCCGGGGGGCGAGCAGCGACTCCAGCTCTCCGGCCCGTCCCTCCAGGGCACGGAACCGCTCGGAGCCGGCGAGGCGGACGCGGGCGGCGGCGACAGCGGACGGATCCCGGTCCACGCCGATGACCTCGGCTCCGGCCGCGAGCAGGGCCTCGGCGTGCCCGCCGCCACCGAGCGTCGCATCCACCAGGCGCTTTCCGGGAACCGGTTTCAAGAGCTGCACCACCTCGTCGAGGAGGACGGTTGCGTGGACGAACGGCAAGGGAACCGGCGCTTCAGTGCAGCCAGGCGTTTTGGCCCTGGCTCAGCGCCTCTCGCGCGTCGCCCGCGTCCGGGTAGATCTCGAACGCGTCGTGCGCACCGGCGGCGCGGAGGATCGCCAGGAGGTATCGCGACACCGCGGCGAGCTTCACGTCTCCGCCGCGGCGCCGGTACTCCTCGGCCTGCGAGACCAGCCAGGGTACGCCCCGGTAGTCGATGTGGCTGACGTCGCCGAGGTCGAGCACCAGCCAGACGCAGCCCTGATCCAGCAGCCGCACCATTCGATCGCGGATCGCGCGGAGCGCGTCGCGGTCCAGCTCGCCCATGCAGGAGAGAGTGGTGTGCTTCAGCCTGAGAGAGGGCTCGAGCTCGAGCTGCCTCTCCTTCTTCGCCGCCTTGGTCACGATTGCTCCCTTCCGTGGCGCAGCTCGGTGAGCACGCGCATGACGTCGGCCGAGTCGGCGGCGCCGCGCGCGTCCTCCTGCGCCTTGCGCCACCCGTCCCGGCTCCACACCTCGATGACCTTCACCATCCCCGCCCAGACCACGTCCTTCTCCAGGCCGGCGTGCGCGCGGAGCGTGGGCGGGATCAGGATCCGCCCCAGCTTGTCGACCGTGCACTCCTGGGCCGGCGCCACGTAGAGCCGCATCAAGGTCTTCACCCCCGGCTCCATCGGGTTGCGCGTGGCCAGGGAGGCCTCGAGCAACTCCCACTCTCGGGCCGGATAGGCGTGCAGGCAGGGGTCGAGGGCGGTCGTGACGATGAGCCGCTCGTCGTAGGCGCCCACCAGCGTCTCCCGGAGCTTGGCCGGAAGACTCGTTCGTCCCTTCCCGTCAATCTGGTGCTCGTAGACGCCCCGGAACACACGGTTGCCCGCCGCTGGAGATCCCTGCTGATCCACTCCATACCAC
>DASROG010000013.1:0-2460 GCA_035646995.1 Myxococcaceae bacterium | reverse complement strand
TTCCCCTCCGGTGTTCACCCCCCGTCCCTCCTCGCATCCTCTGCAGGCGGATCGCGCCCGCGGGTCGCACACTGGACGGCGATGGCACTTCGAATCGAGGACTACGCCGTCATCGGGGACACGCAGAGCGCGGCCCTGGTGGGAACCGACGGCAGCATCGACTGGCTCTGCCTCCCCACCTTCGACTCCGGGGCCTGCTTCGCGGCCCTGCTGGGGACGCCCGAGCACGGCCGCTGGCTCCTCGCTCCCGAGGCCCCTGTCCGCCACACCCGGCGGCGGTACCGCGGCGAGTCGCTGGTGCTGGAGACCGAGTTCCAGACCGACGACGGCGTGGTGCGGGTGGTCGACGCCATGCCGGTGCGGACCCGTTTGCCGGACCTGGTCCGGGTCGTGGAGGGCGTGAAGGGGCGGGTGCGGATGAAGATGGAGCTGGTCATCCGCTTCGACTACGGCTCCGTCGTTCCCTGGGTGCGCAAGTCGGGACGGGGGCTGCTCGCCGTCGGGGGCCCGGACGCCCTCGAGCTCCTCACCCCGGTCGCAACCCGCGGCGAGCGGATGACCACCGTCGCCAGCTTCGATGTGGCAGCCGGAGACCGGGTGCCCTTCCTCCTCACCTGGCACCCCAGCCACGAGGACCCGCCGCCCGCGTCCGATCCCCTGCGCCAGCTGGCCGACACCGAGCGGTACTGGCAGCAGTGGTCGGACCGCTGCACCTTCCGGGGCCCGTGGCGCGAGGCCGTCGTTCGCTCGCTCCTGACCCTCAAGGCGCTCACCTACCAGCCCACCGGCGGCATCGTCGCCGCGGTCACCACCTCGCTTCCCGAGTGCATCGGCGGGGAGCGGAACTGGGACTACCGCTACTGCTGGGTGCGCGATGCGACGCTCTGCCTCTACGCCTTGCTCCAGGGCGGCTACCAGGAGGAGGCCACGGCCTGGCGCGACTGGCTCCTCCGCAGCGTGGCGGGAAGCCCGGACGATCTCCGGACGATCTATGGAGTCCGGGGAGAGCGCCGGTTGACGGAGCTCGAGCTGCCCTGGCTTCCCGGATACGAGGGCAGCCGGCCGGTCCGGGTGGGCAACGGGGCCGTCGACCAGCTGCAGCTCGATGTCTACGGCGAGCTGCTGGACGCCATGTACACAGCCCGTCGCGTGGGGCTGCCCAACAACGAGTACGCCTGGCGGGTCGTCCGCAGCCAGATGGAGTGGCTCGCGCGGAGCTGGTCCCAGCCGGACGAGGGCATCTGGGAGGTGCGCGGACCCCGCCGCCAGTTCACTCACTCCAAGGTGATGTGCTGGGTGGCGCTCGACCGGGCGGTGAAGATGGTGGAGCAGTTCCATCTCCGCGGCCCGGTCGGCCGGTGGCGCGAGGTGCGGGACCGCATCCACGCCGAGGTGTGCGAGAAGGGCTGGAACGACCGGCGCCAGAGCTTCACCCAGTTCTACGGAAGTGACCTGCTCGACGCGAGCCTGCTCCTCATCCCCCAGGTGGGCTTTCTTCCCGCCAAGGACCCCCGAGTGGTCAAGACCGTGGAGGCAATCCAGCGTGAGCTGGTCCACGATGGCCTGGTTCTTCGCTACCGCACCGAGGAGACGGGGGTGGACGGGCTGCCGCCCGGTGAAGGGGCCTTCCTTCCCTGCAGCTTCTGGCTCGCGGATGCGCTGGCCATGCTCGACCGTCACGACGAGGCCCGCGAGCTCTTCGAGCGACTCCTCGCGCTGCGCAACGACGTTGGACTTCTCAGCGAGGAGTACGAGACGCGCTCGGGCCGGCTGGTGGGCAATTTCCCACAGGCCTTCAGTCACATCGCGCTGGTGGATACGGCCTCCAACCTGGCCCATCTGCCCTCCGCGCCGGGAGAGCACCGCGGGGACGGTCAGGGCCGAGGCACTTCGCGGTGATGGATCGCTCGGTCTCGTGACAAGCTAGGGCACCGACCCGCTGGTGCCGCCCCCGTCCTCCGCCGCGCGCCTCGCCGCGCTCGTCCTGGTCCTCGCCGCCGCGCCCGCGGGCGCGCGCATCGCCGTGCTCCCCCTGAGCGGCCCCCGGAACGGCACCCTGGAGCGCCAGCTCTCGTCCTCCATCTGCGCCAGGATGGGCTGCGTTCCCGCGTCCACGGTGATGACAGGGAAGAAGGTGGACTGGGACAAGGTCCGTCGCGCTCGCCTCGAGGGCGTGGTCGTCGGCGGTCTGTCCAAGGCCACCCGCCCCCAGGTGCTGGAGGTCAGCTTCCTCACCCCGGACGGCCAGCGCGCCTGGCGCGAACGCTACACGGTGGTGAATGGCCGCATCTCCTCCAGCACGCTGGCGCAGATCCGTGACGCCATCGCCGGCGCGGCTCGCCAGCCCGCTGCCACCGCGGCAGCCCCGGCCGCGAAGCCCGCCGCGCCCGCCGCCGCAGCGGCGGCAGCCGCTTCTCCCGGGCAATCCTCGCCGCCCGGCGACATCGTCCCGCCACCGCC
>DASROG010000012.1:0-13981 GCA_035646995.1 Myxococcaceae bacterium | reverse complement strand
TCGGCCGCCAGGGCACGCGCCGGCCTGGGGCTGGCCCTGGCGAGTCCGGCGCGTGCCCTGGCGGCCGACGGTGCTCGGGTCGCCGAGGGCGCTCGTGGCAACGCGGTGACGCACTGGAACCGCGTGGCCACCGACGCCTTCACCCCCTCCCAGGGGACCAACCCGATGGCGCAGTCGCGAACCCTCGCCATCCTCCACGCCGCGATGCACGATGCGCTGAACGCCATCGAGCGCCGGTTCGAGTCCTACACCCCGGGGCTCGCCGAGGCACCGGGCGCGTCGGTGGAAGCCGCCGTGGCCACCGCGGCGCGTGACGTCCTGGTGACGCTCCTCCCTGACCAGGCGGCGCTCGTCGAGGCCGAGTACTCCCGGGCCCTCGCCAGCGTCGGGGACGGCCCTGCCAGGACCGCCGGTGTCGCCACCGGGAAGGCGTCCGCGGCGGCGACGCTGACCCGCCGCGCGCGCGACGGGGCCGCGGAGGCCGCCCGGGCGTATCTGCCCCGCCCCGGCCCCGGCGAGTACCAGTTCACTCCCCCGTTCGACTTCGCAGCGCAGCCCGGGTGGGGACAGGTGAAGCCGTTCGCCATCGAGCTCCGGGAGCACGCCGTCCCTGGCCCCCAGGCCCTGGCGAGCGCGCAGTACGCCCGCGACCTGGCCCACGTCCTCGCCATCGGCGGGGCGAACAGCACCCTCCGAACCCCCGAGCAGTCGGAGATCGCGAAGTTCTGGTACGAGGACTCACCGCTCGGATGGAACCGGATCGCGAACACGGTCGTCCGGCAGCGCGGCCTGGATCCCTGGACGGCCGCGCGGACCTTCGCCCTGGTCAACTTCGCCATGGCGGACGGCTTCATCGTGGGATTCGAGGCGAAGTACCGGTTCCGGTTCTGGCGCCCGGAGACGGCGGTGCGCCAGGCCGCCGCCGACGGCAATGCACGGACCCAGGAGGACTCGACCTGGAAGCCCTTCCTGATCACCCCGCCGGTGCCCGACTACCCCTCGACCCACACCGTCCTCGGGTGGGCGGCCGCCGAGGCGCTGATCGCCGTGCTGGGCGATGACGTTCCGTTCACCGCCGATAGCGTGACGCTTCCGGGGGTCACTCGCCGGTTCGACAAGCTCTCCGCCGCGGCCGAGGAGAACGGGCTGTCCCGGGTCTACGCCGGCATCCACTTCCAGCACGCGGTGAAGGATGGCAAGCGCCAGGGCCGCAGCGTCGGTCGCGCGGCGGCCAAGGCGCTCGAGCCCATCCGCGTCACTCGCCGGGAGTGAGTCGGAAGGACCGCCCGGCACGGGCGCCCTGCAGGTCGGACGACCGCGCCCGGGACCGCAGAGCTGGCCCGCCACGCGTTCGAGCAGCCTCGACGCGTGGCGGGCCTCGACGTTGCTCGGCGTACGCGGCCGAGAGCCACCTTGCGCCGGCGGCGAACGGTCACGGTGCGCCGCTGCGGCTCCGGCGGGCCTCCGGCTCGGACCAGTCCCACCGCAGCAGCGCCCAGTCGTCGGTCGCGTCGCGGTAGCGGTCGATCACGGTGAATCCGACCCGCTCGTGGGCGCGCATGGACCGCGTATTTCGCGTGGCCACCTCCGTCACCGAGCGGTCGAACAGCCCCCGCAGATGCCGCCGGTGCGCCTGGTAGAGGAGGTCGAACACACCCTTCCCTCGCCAGCGCTTTCCAACGCAGATCTGCCCCATCACGTAGAACCGTTGCCGGGACATCCCGAGCGCGTCGAGGCGCTGGAACATCGGCTCGAGGATGGGGACGAGGGAGCGGCATTCCACCGGCATCACCAGGGCGTACCCGGCGAGTTCGGTGCCCTCCCGGGCGACGATGCTCGGGACCATCGCGTGCATTCGCTTCAGCAGATCGAGCGTGTGCTCGACGGTGACGAATCCGTCCGCGGCAATCTCCTCCGCGGTCAGCCGACCCGGCAGATTCTCGCGCTGCAGAGCGAGGATCTGCTCGAGCTCCGCCTCGCGTTCCACCGGTCCTGCCTCGATCATCGAGGCCCTCTGTATCAGCGTTTCGACGGACGCCGCACGGCGCGGATCCGGCCGCTCGAGCCACCACCGACGTAGAAGAGATCGCGCTGGTCCGACTCCAGGCCGCTGACCTCCGTCCCCTCCGGCATCGTCAGCCGGGTCAGCACCTCGCCGGTCTCGGGGTCGACCCGGCGGAGGTCGGCGTCGGTTCCCTCCCAGGTCCCGTGCCAGAGCTCCCCATCCACCCAGGTCACGCCGGTGACGAACCGGTTCGACTCGATGGTGCGCAGGATCGCGCCGGTCTCGGGGTCGATCTGGTGGATCTTCCGTTCGCGGTACTGCCCGACCCACAGTGTTCCCTCCGCCCAGGTGAGCCCGGAGTCCTCCCCGTGGCCAGGCGCGGGGATGCTCGAGAGCACCGCTCCGGTGGCGGGGTCGACCTTCTGAATCCGGTCGTCGGCGATCTGGTACAGGTGGCGCCCGTCGAATGCAGTGCCGGCGTCGGAGGCGACGTCGAGCGAGTGGCCGCTCTTGCCGGTGGCGGGATCGAAGGACCGGAGCGTCTCGCCGGCGGCGAACCAGACCCGTCGGCCGTCGAAGCTGACTCCGTGGACGTGGGAGACTCCGGGAAAGGGGCCGTACTCCCGAACGATTTCCGCTGGCTGCTCGTTCTTTCGCATGTCCCGCCTCCTAACCGAGGGTCTCCGACCCGGGGAGCAACAAGGTCGTCGCGAATCCGGCCACCGGCGCCGAGAGCCAACGCTGCGAGCGCCCGCGCCCGAGCGACCGGACCTGCCCCGCCTCCTCCAGGGTCCGGAGCGCCCGCTGGACGGTCCGCTGGCTGGAGACCAGCGCCAGCGCCAGCGCCGAGGTCGACCACCGCTCGCCGTCGGCGAGCAGTGCGAGGACGTCCGCGTCCGGGCTCTCGATGGGCGGGGCGAGGAGCCGGACCACCCCCGAGCCGCGCGGGAGGAGCGCGAATCCGTCGGCGGTGGCCTGCACCTCGGCCAGCGGGCGCAGCTCCTGGCGCAGTCGCCCCATCTCCACCCGCAGCCGGGCGCGGTGGGAGGCGTTCGGCCGGCGCGTGCCGAAGGCCCGTTCGATCAGCACACCGCGAGC
Organism: Myxococcaceae bacterium; assembly: GCA_035646995.1. GTDB lineage: Bacteria > Myxococcota > Myxococcia > Myxococcales > Myxococcaceae > RPRB01. The sequence continues at coordinate 10,878 of DASROG010000012.1, read as the reverse complement.
CGCATCCTGCGGCCAGGCCTCGGCCAGCGCCCGCAGCAGCGCGAAGAGGACCGGGCGGCGTGAGAGCCGCACCAGCCGCTCCTCGCGCCGCGCCACCCGCCGGCAGCCATCGACGATCAGATCCGACGAGGCGAGCACCCTCGCCACCTCGGCCAGCGTCACTGGCCTCCCCTTCCCCGAGGCGACGAGGCGGGCAGCGGGCAGAACGAGGGCTCGCCCGGCATGGTCGACCTCGGCGACGAGCGCCGCGATCCCCGAGCTGCGCGCTGCCTCCCTCGCGCGCTCGAGCGTCCCCTGCGCCGCCTCCGGTCGCCCGCGGCGCAGGGCGATCTCGAATGCGACCAGTTCCGCGACGGCGGCGAGGCGTGCCGGGAGGTCAGGCTCGAGCGTCGCGAGCGCGCCCGCCGCCTCGTCCATCCTCCCGAGCAGGAGCAGCCGCCGGATCTGGAGCAGGCGGGCGTGGGCACCGTTCTCCCGATCTCCGTGCGCGGCGAACGTTCGCTGCGCCTCTGCCAGAGCGCGTGCTGGCCAGACCAGGTCTCGCGCCGCCAGGGCCACCTCTGCCTCGGCGGTGAGACAGCGCGCCCGGCCGACGCTTTCTCTCGGACCGAATCCGCGCGCGGCTCGCCGCAGGAGCTCCCGCGCCTTCGGGAGATCGCCGAGCTGGGCCATGGCGATCCCGCGCAGCGCGAGCGCCGGAGGGTCGTCCCGCAGCGCGACCCGCTGGAGGGCGCCCAGCGGGTCCCCGGTGCGCAGCGCGCGTCCCGCCGCGGTGATCGATGAGTCCATCACTCGATCGTAGCCCCGTCGCTCTCCCGACTCCCGCCCCCGCCCGCTCTCCTCAATCTCGTTGCAGTTGCGGTGGCTCCCGGCTCGGCTCGGGAACGGTCCGGCCGACTTCTGGCTGATTGACCTGCCACCAGCGCACGGCCTGCTCCTCGTCCCAGGTGCCGCACCCCGCGACTGCCGCCAGGGAGCGCGCGAGCGCAGCGGCGCTGGGTGGCCGACCGTCGGGCTTCTTCGCCAGACAGGCGAGCACCAGCTCGTCGAGCGCTGGCGGCACGGGGAGCTCCGTGCGGCGCGAGGGAGGCACCGGTGCGTCGTGCAGGTGCCGGGCGATCATCTGGATCGGGGTACTCGCCTCGAAGACCAGCCGGCCGGTGAGCAGGTAGTACGTTACGCATCCCAGCGCGTAGAGATCGGCGCGGCCATCGATACGCTCCCCGAGGGCCATCTCCGGCGCGATGTAGGCCGGCGTCCCCGGCGCGACTTCCCGCCCGGTCTCCATCGAATGCTCCACGTTCGTGCCGACGACGGACTTGACCAGACCGAAGTCGAGCACCTTGACGAAGTCGTGGTGGAGCCCGACTCGGCCGAGATGGATGTTGGCGGGCTTGATGTCCCGGTGGACCAGGCCCCGTCGGTGGGCTTCCTCGAGCGACTCGCAGACCTGGCGGAGGATGTAGATCACGCGGGCCACCGGCAGGGGCCCCTTCTGGCGGATCAGCGTTTCGAGGTCCATCCCGTCCAGGAGCTCCATCACCAGGTAGAGGGTCTGGTCCTCGGTGACTCCGAAGTCGTAGAGTTCCACGGTGTGCGGGGAGCGCAGGCTCGCTGCTGCCTCGGCCTCGCGCCGGAAGCGCGACAGGGCGACCTTCGCCGCCTCGCCGCTCGACTCACCGAGCATCTCCGGCCGGATGAGCTTGATCGCCGCCGGGCGAGCCAGCATGCGGTGCGTCGCCTTGTACACCTCGCCCATGCCGCCCTTTCCGAGCAGCTCCCCCAGCCGGTAGCTGCCCAGCTCCCGCGCGCGAGTGACTTGCTGGCCCATTCGGGTGACCACCACGGAGATCACCACCGCGACTCCGACCATCACGTAGTCGGGATAGTGCATGAGCAGCACCTTGCTCGTCGGACCGAAATCCCACGTCCCCCGAGCCCGGGCGATGAGCATGCCCACCGGGTTCATCGAGACGGCGAGCAACCCCGCGATCAGCGTCTTGCCCGGAGTGCTGGGCACGATGGCTGCGAACATCAGGCAGCAAGCACCGATCCAGGAGATCATCGGCTCCACCATCCGCTGGCTGGGGACCGGCTCCCAGTGGAACATGTTGCCCAGGGCGAAGGCGGTGACCACCAGGTACCCGAGCCCGAGATCGAGGATGAACCGGGGATCCCGCTCGCTTCGGCGCGCATAGAAGAAGAGCGCCAGGGAGAGCACCACGCTGGCACCGGCGATGGCGTCCGGCACGCGCAGCTTGAGTGCGGCGGGATCACCAACGGCCCAGGTAGAGGCCAGGTGACCCAACCCCATGCCGACGATCCACAGCACGGCCCCGAGGAGGGCGATGATGCTCAGGCGATGAGAGGCCTCCTGGAGGAGATCATGGGGAAGCGCATGGCGGACGCCCCACCCACGGCTGAGACCTGTCGGGGTGCTGGGCGGGACTGGGCCGATCCGCTGAGGCCTGGACACGGCGGATCCTATAGCATCGCCTGAACCCGAGGACGTGATGGCCCCGCGCTCCGCCGCCGACGCCGCCGCGCTGCTTGCCGCCGTCTGCTCCACCGCGCTCATCACCGAGCAGGTCGGAGGCAAGGCCACCCGCGATGCGCTGTTCCTGAGCAGCTTCGGCATCAGCGCGCTGCCCACGATGCTCATGATCTCGGCAGTGGTCTCGCTGGCGATCGTCCCCCTGGGAGCCAGGGTGATGACCGCGCTCGGGCCCTCGCGCATCGTTCCGCTGGCTCTGGCCACCAGCGCTGCCTTCCTTCTCGGCGCCTGGGCGCTCGCTGGTCCGTTTCCGCGGGCGGTGGCCGCCGCCGTGTACCTGCACGTCAGCTCGCTCGGCTCGGTGCTCATCTCCTGGTTCTGGTCGCTGATCAACGAGCGCTTCGACCCGCGCAGCGCCAGGCACTACGTCGCCCGCATCGGCGGCGGGGCAACCCTCGGTGGTCTCCTGGGAGGAGTTCTGGCCGAACGGCTGGCCCGGCCCGTCGGGCTCACCGGCATGCTTCCGGTCCTGGCCGGGCTGCACCTCGCGTGCGGCGGCCTCACGCTCCTCCTCCGAGCCCCGGGCACGCCGAGCCCGCTCCCGGGGCCGGCCTTGGCTCCCGGCGCGACGGAGCCGTCCGCTCCCCCCACGGAGAGGCCGGGGCCATCGCTCCTCTGGCGATCGCACTACATCCGCGATCTGGGCCTGCTCGTCCTGTTGAGCGCCATCGGCGAGGCGCTGCTCGACTATGCGTTCAAGGCCCAGGCGGCGGCCAGCTACGGTCGCGGCGCGCCGCTCCTGCGCTTCTTCGGCCTGTACTACACGGCCGCCGGCCTGGCGACGCTCCTGGTCCAGACCGGCCTGACCCGCCGGATCCTGGAGCGGTTCGGACTGGCGCGGACGGTGGCCACCCTGCCGCTCACCCTCGGCGCGGGCGCCCTGGCAGCCCTTCTCGCTCCCGGCCTGTGGTGCCTGGCCATCGCCCGCGGCGCGGAGGGAGCACTCCGGAACTCGCTCTTCCGGTCCGGCTACGAGCTCTTCTACACGCCGGTGCGTCCGGCCGAAAAGCGCTCGGTCAAGACGATGATCGACGTGGGGGGTGAGCGCCTCGGGGACCTGGCCGGCGGTGGCATCGTCAAGCTGGTTCTGGTCGCATTGCCGGCGCTGGTGCTCAGCGTGTCGATGACCGTGGCCATCGCGCTCGGTTCTCTCGGGCTGCTCGTCGCGCGACGCCTGCACCGCGGCTACACGGAGGCCCTCGAGCGCAGCCTGCTCGACCGTGCCACGGTGGTCGAGATCGGGCGGAGCCTGGATCGCACGACGCTGAGCGTGATCCTGGGAACCCGGCCCGACATTGCCAAGGCCGACGTCGTCGTGGCCGGTCGCGTGCCGGCGTTGCGACCCGAGTCACTCCGACCCAGCGGGCCGATCGACCCGGTGGCTGCGCGTGCCGCTGCCCTGTGCTCGGGTGACCGCGAGCGGGTGCAGATCGCGCTCCGCGACGGGCCGCTCACGCCGGCGCTCGTGGCTCAGGCCATTCTCCTCCTCGGTTGGGACGAGGTGGCCCTCTCGGCGCTCGAGGCGCTGCGCCGGGTTTCCCCTTCCGTGGTCGGGCAGCTCACGGACGCCCTGATCGATCCCGGAACCGAGTTCACCATCCGTCGCCGGCTGCCACGCGTTCTTGGGGCCACCGCGACTCCTCGCGCCATCGACGGACTCCTGGCCGGGCTGGAAGACCCGCGCTTCGAGGTGCGCTACCAGTGCGGCCGGGCGCTGGCCAGGATCCAGGAGGCCGATCCATCTAGTCGGATTCCCGCGGAACACACGCTGGCGGCGGTGCTGCGCGAGATGAAGGTCGATCGCAGCGTGTGGGAGAGCCAGCGGCTGCTCGACCGGAGCGAGGAGGCCACGGACTCGCCGTTCGTCGATCAGTTCCTCCGCGACCGCGCCAACCGCAGCCTGGAGCATGTGTTCACCCTGCTCTCGCTCATCCTCCCCAAGCAGCCGCTCATCGTCGCCTTCCGCGGGCTGCACACCAGCGACGAGCTGCTGCGCGGAACGGCGCTCGAGTACCTGGAGGCGGTGCTGCCTGAAGCCGTGCGGGTGAGCCTGTGGACGTTTCTCGAGGAGGAGCGCGGGCCCAGACGACCACCCCGCCCGCGCGTCGAGATCCTGGCCGCGCTGATGGAGTCGAACGCATCGATCGCGGCCAACCTCGAGCTCCTGCGGAGGGAGCGGGCGCTTGACGGCGGGCCTCCGGGTACCGCCATCGGTCATTGACGTCGAAGGAAAGGCCGCCGCCGTGCGCGCAGCTTGCCGTGACCCAGGGGTCCCGGCCCCGATGGTAACCCCGTCGCCCTTGTTACTCCCGGCCGCACCCGCCCGTCGCTAATCCTGGCGAGGTCGATGACGACCGACAAGGAGCCGACGATGAACCTCGCTCGATCGAAGGACGAATGGCTGGCGGCGCGCAAGAAGCTGCTCGCCAAGGAGAAAGAGCTCACCCACCTGCGCGACGCGCTCAGCGCCGAGCGGCGCGCGCTCCCCTGGCTCAAGGTGGAGAAGCCCTACCGCTTCGACACTCCCACGGGGCAGAAGACCCTGGCCGAGCTCTTCGACGGCCGGAGCCAGCTCGCGATCTACCACTTCATGTTCGCCCCGGAGTGGGAGGAGGGCTGCAAGAGCTGCTCCTTCTGGGCGGAGAGCTTCGACCACATTCCCATCCACCTCGCCCACCGGGACGTCACCTTCCTCGCCGTCTCGCGCGCGCCGCTCGCGAAGCTGCAGGCCTACGCCCGGCGGTTCGGCTGGACCTTCCCCTGGGTGTCCTCGGCGCCGAGCGACTTCAACTTCGACTTCAACGTCTCCTTCCAGCCCGAGGAGAAGGAGACCCGAAAGGGCACCTACAACTACGAGCCGCGCCGCTACGGCGGGACGGACCTGCCGGGAGTGAGCGTGTTCGCCAGGGACGGGAGCGGCGCGGTCTTCCACACGTACTCGACGTACGCCCGCGGGATCGACGCGCTGAACGTCGCCTACCAGTACCTCGATCTCGTCCCCAAGGGACGCGACGAGGGGGATGGGGGCGAGCCGTCGATGGACTGGCTCCGACGGAGAGACCAGTATGACCGGTAGCTGCTGCCGGCGGACGCGAGAGCCGCTGGGGGTCGCCGCCGCGGGTGCCCTCCTCGCGGTGCTGGTGCCGAAGTGCCCCCTGTGCCTGGCGGCGTACCTCTCCTTCCTGGGCGCCGCCGCCAGCTACGTCGTCTGGCTGCGCCCGATCGGCGTGGCCCTGACCGTCGCAGGGGTAGCCCTGGCGGCATGGCGGTACCTGTCGCGGAGCGCCGTTCCGGAGCAGGCTCCGACGAGGACGCCATGAAGATCGCCAACAAGGTCATCCTGATCACCGGCGCCAACCGTGGCATCGGGGAGGCGCTGGTCACCGAGGCGCTGAGGCGCGGAGCGAGGAAGGTCTTCGCCGGAACACGCACGCCGCTCCAGCACCCCGACCCGCGCGTCGCCCCGCTGATGCTGGACGTGACCAGCGATGCGCAGATCCGGGAGGCGGCCCACCAGATCGAGGCGCTCGACGTCCTGATCAACAATGCCGGCATCGCTCTCCATGATGATCTCAGCAAGCTCGAGGCCATCGAGCAGCAGCTGGCCGTCAACTGCTTCGGATCGCTGAAGATGTCGCACGCCTTCCTGCCGCTCCTGAAGCAGTCGAAGGGAGCGATCGTGAACGTCCTGTCCCTGGCCGCGCTCGCCCCGGTGCCGGTCGTCCCGGCCTACTCCGTGTCGAAGGCCGCCGCGCTCTCCATGACCCAGTCGCTGAGGGCGTTCCTGGCGAACGAGAGGGTGAGCGTCCACGCGGTCTTCCTCGGCCCGATCGACACCGAGATGGCTCGAGGAATCGACGTCCCGAAGGCCTCGCCCGAGTCCGCCGCGATCGGGATCCTCGATGGGCTGGAGAACGGGGAGGAGGACATCTTTCCCGATCCGGCATCCCGCCCCGTGGCCGAGGGATTCCGCACGGGCGTCGCCAAGACGCTCGAACGCAGCTTCTCGGCGCTCGTGCCGGCACCGAACCCCGCTCGAAGCCTCGCCTGACGCCGAGCCCCTCCGAGCGCCGCGCGCCAGGGTCGGACAACGGAATACGTCCGTTCCAGCGGACCTGGGTCGCGTCGCACCGCGACCCGGGACGCTGGATGCATGCGGCGCTCGACCCGAAACGCCACGCGGTTCCTCCTGTTTCACCCCGACGGGAAGCGCGTGAGCGTGACACGTGAAGTCGGCCTTCCTCGTGCGTTGCCCGTGATGTTGCTCGTGGGGAAGATGCGTCGCCGAGCGACGCGCACCTGCAGCTGGTGCGGGTGGCCCCAAGAGATGGGAGCCGCCAAGCCCAAGAATGGGGAGCGCTCCCGATGTGGCCGTGCTCCCGCCACCCGTACGGTGTCCGTCGCCCGGGCTCCTCCGCCCGGACCACGCACACGAAGGGGTGGGAGAGCCATGAAGAAAGTGTCGTTTCACGCGATCTCGGCAGTGCTGGCCCTTGCCGTTGCCTGCGGGGCCGGACAGGACGGAGTCCCAGGCACGACCTCGAATCCGCTCGAGGCTCAGGACCGGTCCGGCGAGAACCACAAGGGGCCGAAGAAGTCGGGTCTGAACTGCGGGCCCGTCGACTTCGGTCAGACCGGGGAGATCGAAGAGCAGCTGGAGATTGCCCACAAGTCGATCTGTCGGTACCGCCGGATCGAGGCCGCGCTCGCGGCCGGGTACCACGACTCGGGGCTGCCCTGCGAGCCGGGCCAGGGCTACCACTTCATCAAGGACGAACTGGTCGGCACGACCGACATCCGCCACCCGTCGGTGCTGATGTACACGAAGGACGGCGACCTCAACAGCCCGGAGTGGATCGCCCCGCAGGACGCCTTCCCCGAGCCTCCGTCGATCTTCGGCCGGACGATGCACTCCGAGGATGAGCTCGGCCTGTGGATCCTCCACGTCTGGGTGTGGAAGCAGAACTCCAACGGCGTCTTCGACGACCACAATCCCAACGTCACCTGCCCGTAGGAGCACGGCCGTTCGCGGGAGGCGTGTCGGCCGGGGCGGCGGCCACGCCGCTCAGACGCGCCGCCTCCCGCACGGCCTCGAGACGGCTTCGTGCTCCCAGCTTGGAAAGGAGGGACGAGACGTGGTGGTCCACAGTCTTGGCGGAGATGAAGAGCCGGCGGGCGATCTCCACGTTGCGCAGTCCGGCGCCCACCAGCTCCAGCACCTCGCGCTCGCGGGTGGTGAGGAGCGCCGGGTGGGCCAGCGTGCTCCGCCGGTGCCCCTGCGGAACGTTCCTCGCGCCGAGCTCGCGCAGACGCTGGGCGGCGACGGCGGCGGTCGCCCGGGCACCGAGCGCGTCGAGCTCGGTCCAGGCCTGCCGGAGCGGCGCCTCCTCCGCGGCGTCGAGCAGCGCGCACGCAGCCTGGTAGGGACAGCCGAGCGCCCGCCACGCAGCGGCAGCCCCGGCCCAGTCCCCGGAGATCCGCAGCGCGTAGGGACCGGGCACCTCGAAGCGCGGTGGTCCCCCACCGCCCCTCCAGACCCAGAAGGCGAGCTCACCGGCGAGCCAGGAGTGACGGGAGCGCGCTGCCAGGGCGCAGGCCTCCTCGACCTCCTGCCGCGCCGTCCGCTCGTCCCCGGCGAGCCACGCGGCCTCCGCCCGGGCGGCGAGCACGGGTCCGATGCGGAGGATCTCTCTCATCGGCGTGGCCTGCGCGAGCGCGTCGTCGAGGGCCTGCGCGACGCCGGGGTCGCCACGGCGGGCGCGCACGAGCCCGAGCACCACCAGCGGCATGACCCGGCTGATGGCCATCAGCTCGGGCCGGCGGAGGAGCCCGTCAGCGAGCTCACCCGCCTCGGTGAAGCGGCCCTGGTCGCACAGGGAGATGGCCTTCCATCCCAGCGCGAAGAGCCTCCAGACGTCGAGATCGTGCCCGTCGGCGAAGCGGATCGCCTCGCCGAGGAACCGCTCTGCGGGGGCATGCTCGTGATTGCGGATGGCGCCGATCGCCGAGTTGGTGAGGACGCGGGCGACCGCCTCGTCCAGCCGGGCCTGCCGCGCCACCCGCAGCACCCGCTCGAGAGACCGGGAGCCACGGGGATCTCCGATGCGCGCCAGGGCCGTCCCGACGCTGATCCTGGCGTGGACCGCGACGTTCACCGCCCTGGTCCTCCGCGCCAGAAGCAACGCCTTTGCTGCGTGCATCCGGGCCGCCGGCAGGTCGGAGCGCAACATGTGGAACTCGGCGAGGTGTGCCTCGGCCATCGCCAGCTCGCGGGTGGCCCCCAGCGGCGCGAGGAGATCGATGGCGTCCCGGCAGTATCGCTCCGCCTCCGGATGGCAGGCGTACTGGTACAGGCGCGAGAGCCATCCCAGGTTCTCTCCCTCGCGCCGGAGGTCGCCCACCGAGCGCCACAACTTCACCGCCTGCTCACGGGCGGCGATCGCGGCGTCGATCTGCTGGGTGAGGAAGCATTCGTGGGCTCGCGCCTCGTGGAGTGGCGCAGCCTCGTTCGCCGGGAGCCCGCCGGCGAAGCGCAGGGCCCGGGCGTACTGGGCGGCGGCCTCCCGGTGGGCCCTGAGGCCGCTCGCCCGCCGTGCCGCGGCCACGGCGTACTCGAGCACCGCCGCGGCATCCTGCGCGCCCTCGGCGTGGTGTGCCAGCAGCGCCAGCGCATCGGCGTGGCCACCCTGCTCGCTCAGGCACCGGAGCACCGCCGCGTGCAGGCTGCGGAGACGGTGCTCGGGGATGATGTCCAGCACCGCGTCGCGGACGAGCGCGTGACGGAACACCAGCTCGCCTGGCTCGCCGCGGAGCATCCCGCTGGCCATGCAGGCATCGATCGCGCTCACAGAGGCGAGGCTGGCGAGCAGATCCGGTGCGATCCGCTCTCCGGCCACCGCGGCAACCTCCAGCGCGCCGCGCGCCTCGGCGTCGAGCCGGGCGACGCGTGCCAGCACCGCGTCGAGGACGCTCGCCGGGATGCCCGGGCCTCCGCTGGCCAGGATCTCGACGAGGAAGAATGGATTCCCGCCGGTTCTCCGGTGCAGTTCGCCCGGATCGAGACCGCTGCCCTCCGCCAGACGCTCGACCGCCGCCGGGGTCAGCGGCGGGACGGTGAGCCGCAGCATCGGGGAGGTGGCGAGGTCCCCGATCACCACCCGGAGCGGATGTCGCGGCCCGAGCTCCTCGTCGCGGAAGGTGAGCACCAGGAGCGTCCGTCGCGTCTCGAGGCGTCGCGCCAGAAAGCGCACCAGGTCGAGGGTCGCCTCGTCCGCGAGGTGAGCATCCTCGAAGATCAGGAGGGTGCACCGGGGATGTCCATCCAGCGCCTCGAGCAGCGCGCGGAACGCCGCCTCGCGAGGCCCCTCCGCCAGCGCGAGCATCAGCGCCCCGCCGAGCTCATGGGCCACGTCGAGCAGCGGCCCGAGCGGGCGCGGGGTGGCGTAGGCGTCGCATACCCCGCGGAGCACGCGGCGGGTGGTGCCGCTCGCCGCCCGGAAGGCCTCGACCAGGGCCGTCTTTCCTGCTCCGGCCTCGCCTCCGATCAGCACCAGCCGGCCCCGCCCGGAGGACGCTGCATCGGCGGTGAGGCGGAGACGCTCCAGCAGCTCTGCGCGCTCGAGCAGCACGGGGGCCATCCTAGCGATGAGACGTTCCGCTTCCATGACACAGCCTCGGGGGACCGGGGCAGTACAGGGGGCAAAATGGGGATCGATCCCCATGGAGGCGGCGCATCCCCTGTACCTACGGTGCGTTCATATCCATGCTCGTCGTCGTCTCCGGAGGTCGAGCCATGCCCCGATACCTGGTCCAGCGTAGCTTCCCGGCAGGTCTGGACATCCCCCTGGATGCGCACGGGCAGATCAGGGTCCGGGACATCGTGGAGACCAACTCCGATGATTCGGTGACCTGGTTGCACTCGTACGTCAGCGCCGACCGGCGCACGTCGTTCTGCATCTACGACGGGCCGTCTCCCGAGGCGATCCGCCGGACCGCCACCCGGAACCGGCTTCCGGTCGACTCCATCACCGAGGTGAGGGTGCTGGACCCGTACTTCTACCGCTGACCTGAGCGCCGCCCGGGGGTTCTCGGGGATCGCCGCCGAGGCGCACTGCCCGTTGATGCAATCTGGCTGCTTATCGCAGGCGTGTACGACGCGGCCGCCGAGACCTACCTAAAAACGAGTGCTCGACAACGGGGCGCTCCTCGGGACCATCCCGGCGTCCCAGGCCAACGGCCCGCTGAACGCGAACATCGGGCAGCGGGCCGGCTCGCCGGTGCTCTTCAACTTCCTCGGGGTGATCGACGAGGTGCACATCTTCAAC
>DASROG010000011.1:0-6605 GCA_035646995.1 Myxococcaceae bacterium | reverse complement strand
CACCGTCGCATCCGGCGCGGGCGGTGACGGAAGCCGGCTCCGGAGCGTGCTCGCTTTCAGGCGCTGGAGGCGGCGCCGAAGGCGGGTGAGCGGCTCCAGCCGGAACGGCGGACGAGGAGCTCGGCCACCAGGAGGTTCGGGACCCAGCACAACCAGGAGATGAACGGGTAGCTGGTCTCGAAGGAAACCCCGAGCAGGCCCGCCAGCGGCAAGTAGATGCGCAGGGTCACCGCCGCGAGCGTGAGGAGGAAGCTCCGGGTCATCCAGGCACGATGCCCGGCCACGTCACCCTGCCGGATCCGGACCCAGGCGGCGAAGGTCACGCCGATCCACCCGGTCCCCAGCGCGCCGAAGCCCAGGTGGGTCACCCAGCCCCCGTAGGAGAAGGGCGCGAGCGAGAGCCCACCCATGCCTCCCAGCAGCACCGCGCCGACGTAGAGCTTCCCCAGCGCACGATGGCGTGCGCGCAGCGCTCGCGGGCCGCCGATGAGAAAGGGTCCGAGCGCGAGGGCGAGGCTGCCTCCGGCGACGTGGAGCTTCAGCGGGCCCTGATGCTCGAGGAAGCCGGCCGCGAGGTTCGGGGGGTACATCCGCTCGCCCAGGACCAGGTACGCGAGGGCATACGCAGAGACCGCGAGACAGAGCACGAGCAGCAACAGCCATCCTGCGAAGCTGGTCTGGACTCGTTGCGCTGGCATCGAACTGTCCGGCCGGCGCCCGGATGAAGACGACGGCGGGCGACGGCGTCCCGTCAGGGGAACGCCGCGCCCGCCGCACGATTGCCTGGAGGCTTGCTTACTTCACGGCGGGAGCCGGGGACGCCTGCTCCGCGCTGCGCTTCGCGGCCTTGTGCCGGGGAGCGGTCTTCTTCGCCTTCTTCTCCGAGTGCTTCTTCTCGGTCTTCATCGAGCCGTCGGCGTCGGTGGTGGTCTTCTTCTCGGTCTTGCTCTCCGACTTGGTCGCCGGAGCCGCCGTCGTGCTGGTGTCGCTGCCGCTCGAGGCGGGAGCCTGAGCGAAGGCGGCGAACGGCAGAGCGACGGCGAGGGCGACGGCGGAGAGGAGGTTGCGCTTCATCGGGTGCTTCATCCTTTGTGGAAGGAGGGCGAACCATTCACCCTCGTTGCACCCTACGGACGGCGCCGCGCCGCGCCCATTCAAGACGCCCTAGAACTGCAGGCGCAGCATCACACGGCCGCCCAGGTAGCGATCGGTCGCGCTTCCGGCCGCTTCCGCCTGCCCCTCGTCGAAGGTGAAGGAGGTCGACTGGTAGATGCCGAAGACGCGCAGCGCGAGCGGGCCGGCCAGGTGGATGTGGAAGCCGAGCTCGGCCTCGATGGCCTTCGCGCTGCCGGTGAAGGTGACCGAGTTCACCCCGCTCTGGTCCTGGACCGGAAGGTCCTTGGTGCTCCAGATCACGTAATCGCCGCCGACGATGATCCAGAAGCCGCTCGAGACGGGGATGTCGAGCCTCAGGCCGAACTTGTAGCCCGAGAGGCTGAACTGCGGGAGCCCGTTGAAGCCGCTGCCGCTCGGGTCTCCGTCGGTCACGAACTTCTGCTTTCCGTACGCGAAGAACGGAACGATGGCGAAGTCGGAGTCGCTCCAGAAGCGCATCCGCCATTCGATGCCCGCCTGCCAGCGGTTGTAGGTGCTGCCCTTCTCGAAGGTGTCGGTGGTGTCCTGGAACTTGCTCTTCAGCCCCACCGACATGGCGTAGTCACCGAAGATGCCGATGCCGGCGAAGAACCCGTCGGAGAAGAAGGCGATCGGGAAGAGCTCGAGCCGGGCGTGAGGAGCGAAGAAGAGGCCCACGCTGTAGGGGCGGAGGATCGATCCCGCGCCGACGTTGCTGTACGACAGATTCCGGTTCAGGAGGTCCGCGCCCAGCTCCACCGCGAAGCGCCACTGGTGCCGCGGCGCCTCGTATCCCTGGCTGGCGCCCGCGTCGACTGCCACCGGCGTGTCGGCGAGTGACTTCTCGCCCGGTGCCGGCGGGGTCGGCGTCACCGGCAGCGGGAGCGGCTCGGCCTGGGTACCGGCCAGTGCGGCTGATGCGGCCAACGCGCCGGCGGCGGAGCTGCTCGACGCTGGACCCGTGGTTTGTGGGGTGGTGGCGAGCGTGTCCGCGCCGCCGGCGGCGATGGCCCCGACGGCGCCCACCGCGGCGGCCCCACCACCGGAGGCGAGGTTTCCGACGTCGGCGCTGAGGGTCTGCACGCTGGAGCTGGTGAGCTTCCCGGCCGAGGTGAGCGGGAACGACCAGCTCTGGGCGGCCTTGCCAGGCTTGTCGAGCCAGGAGAGCTGGACCTCCTTGCCCTTGCCCGACTTGGCCTTGGCCACGCCGCCCACCAGGAGGCCCGAGACCTGGGCGCTCTTCATCTTGTTCCAGTCGGGCTTCTTCTTCGTGAAGACCCGGCTCGACGGGACGCAGGTGTACGTCCGGCAGAGCGCGGCGGAGATCTGGCTCGCGACCTGCGACTTCTTGTCGCCGGTGATCGGAGCGATGGTGATCTTCGGAGCCGCGTTGGCGGTGAGCGCACAGACCAGGAGGCCCAGCGCGGCGAGTCTTCCGTGAAGTGACATCCCTTGTCCTCCGGGGGCGCGGGCGAGCGGACGGCCCGAAGAGGCCGCCCATCGGCGCTCGGCAAAGACGATGCTCCCCTCTCCGTCGTCACCCGGCAAGGTTTCGTCCGCTGTGGACCGGACGGCGCCGGTGTACCAGGATGTGGTCACCGTGCCGGGCCCTTAGCTCAGCGGTCAGAGCTGTCGGCTCATAACCGATTGGTCCCAGGTTCGAATCCTGGAGGGCCCACTCGTCGCACCCGGACGGTGTCCCGACGTGTCCGGGACGCCGGAAAACTCCAGTCACACGGGGGACGCCAGCGGAATCCCCGCACCAGGGGACGCCTGCGGAAGCGCGCAGTCGCGCGCCAGCGACCTTGCTCAGTCCCCCGCACCAGGGGGACGCCTGCGGAAGCGCGCAGTCGCGCGCCAGCGACCTTGCTCAGTGATGGGCGCGCGCGGAGAGGAGAAGCGCGGCGAAGAGTCCGGCGAGGTACACGAGACTGTAGAAGAACGTCTGCCGCGCCCAGGCCTTCTGCTCCCGGCGCAGCACGCCGCGGGTGACCAGGGCGAGGAAGACGCCGCCGAGCACGAGCGCGACGGCGAGGTACAGCGGACCGGCGACGCCGAACGGCACCAGCAGCACGCTCAGGACCACGAGCAGCACCGTCCAGAGGAGCATCCAGATGCGGGTCGCGTCGTCGCCGCGCACCAGCGGCAGCGCCATGTAGCCCGCGTTCCGGTACTCCTCCTTCCGGAACAGCGCGATGGCGAGGAAGTGCGGCATCTGCCAGGCGAAGAGGATGCCGAAGAGCAGCAGGCCGCCGGTGCCAATCGTCCCGGTCACCGCGGTCCACCCCATGAGCGGCGGGAGCGCGCCGGGGACGGCGCCGACCAGCATCGCCATCGGGCTCCGCGGCTTGAGAGGGGTGTAGGCCCAGACGTAGCTCACCAGGGCCAGGAATCCGAGCGAGCCGGTCAGGCCGTTGCTCGCCAGCGCGAGCAGGGGAAGAGAGAAGACGGCCAGCAGCAGCCCGAATCCGAGCGCGACGCCGGACTCCATCCGCCCGGAGGGAAGCGGGCGCGCCCTCGTCCGGGCCATGAAGCGATCGCGGTCCCGCTCGAGCCAGCAGTTCAGCGCGTTGGCCCCACCGACGGTCCCCGCGGTTCCCAGCAGGGTGGCCACCCACCGCGCGACCGACAGCTCACCGGGCGCGAGCCACATGCCGCCGGCGAGCGTGCAGAGCACGAGGCTGGAGAGGCGGGGCTTGACGAGCGAGACCAGGTCGGCGGCAGGCGACACCGGCCTGGGCAGGGCACGGACGGTCATGGAACGCCCCCCGATTAGCCGTCCCGGCGGCGCGCTTCAAGGGCCGCCGCCCTCCGGGTTGCCCGGAAGGCGACGGGGTGCCCTCCGGACCCATCCCTCAGCGAGCGAGGGCCTGGGCCTCGGCCGCGTGGTCACCCCGGGGCTCGAGCTCGAGGTACTTCGCCGCCGTCACCCGGGCCTTCTCCCGCGTCCGGCGGTCCGCGCCGAGGAAGCGGGCGTAGAAGAAGTAGGCATCCGCCCCCTGGGGATCGGTGTCCAGCGCGCGGCGGAAGGTCTCGTCGGCCCGGGTCCGGTCCCCCTGCGCCTCGTAGGTGCGGCCCAGCTCGGTGAGCGCCTCGGCGATGCGCGAGCCCTGACCGATGAACTCCTGGCTGGCCCGGGAGAGCTGCTCGACGCTCTTCGGGTAGTCCTTCTTCTCGCGGTAGAGGATGCCGAGCTGCAGGCGAGCGTCGGGGTTCTTCGACTTCGGATCGGCGAGCGCCTTGCCGTACTGGGCCGCGGCGTCGTCCAGCCGGCCCTGGCGGAAGTAGACCTGGCCCAGCATCACCATCAGACGCGGGCTCTCGCCCATGGTCCGGATGGCGGTGACCAGCGCCTCCTGCGCGGCGGTGGCCCCTTCCGGCTTCTGCATCAGCGCCCGCGCGAGATCGACGTAGCCCTGGGCGCGGCTGGGGTCGGCCTTCACCGCCTCGCGCATCTCGCGGACCGCCGCGTCCGTCTGCCCCTCGACCAGGAGCCTCTTGCCGCGGAGGAGATGGAGCTCGGGGTTGGAGCGGTCGAGCGCGAAGCCCTCCTCGTCCTCCTTGGACGCGAGCGCGGTGGCCGCGGCCCGGTCGAGCGGCACGCCGGTGGCATCGGCGACCCTGCGAGCGACGTCCGGCGGCACACCCATCACCGCGAGCTGGACCCGGCTGACCAGCAGCGCCCGGGCGAGGTGGGCCACTGCGAGCTGCCGGGGCGAGGGGGGCGGGTCCGCGTCGAGCAACTTCTTGAGGCTCACCGCGGCCGCGGGGAAGGCCGCGGCGTTGTCCGAGTCGAGCGCGAGCAGCGCACGGCCGAGCAGCGACTCGGGATGGTCCCTCTCGTAGCGCAGGGCGAAGCCGTAGCTCTGGTCCGCGGCGCGGGCGTCGCCGAGGCGGCGGTGCAGCGTGCCCAGGGCCGAGTAGACACGCGGGTCGCTCGGTGCGGCCTGCTGCGCCTTCTCCAGGCTCTCGCGAGCCCGCTCCAGGTCTCCGAGCTGCATCTGGATGATGCCCTGGGTGAGGTTGAGGAAGGCGCTGGTCTGGCCCTTCTCGTCGAGCGCCTTCACCCTGGACTCGAGGCTGGCCAGCGCCTGGGTCCCGCGCCCGGAATAGCTCGCGAGCAAGGCCTCCGCGGCATCGGCGAAGCGGCTGTCCTGGTCCGCGAGCCGGCGCACCGAGGCGAGGTGCTCCTCGGCGAACCGCCGGGCGTCGTCTCCGTCCCCGTGCTCGCCCCAGCGGATCGCGTAGGCGTAGGCGAGGTAGCCGTGGGCGAGTGCGCTGTTCGGGTCGATGTCCAG
This sequence comes from Myxococcaceae bacterium, assembly GCA_035646995.1. GTDB lineage: Bacteria > Myxococcota > Myxococcia > Myxococcales > Myxococcaceae > RPRB01. The sequence goes on along the minus strand of DASROG010000011.1, from coordinate 1,173 downwards.
CGCGGCGGTCGCTGCGTCGGTGGCCTTCTTGTACGAGGCGAAGCTGTCGTGGCGCAGCTGCTCGCTGGCCTCCTTCAGGCTCTTCTTCAGCTTGATGTCGCGAGCGGCCTTCCACTGGCCCCAGCCGTACCAGCCGCCGATGATCGCTGCCCCGGCGACTGCCATGATGAGGAAACGGGTGGCGTGGCCCTTCTTCGCCGCGGGCAGCGGGAGATGGTCGTCGTCCTCCAGCTCGGCGACGCGCGGGTTGGTCGCGCGCTGCACCGGCATCCCGTTCACCGAGCGCGCGCGGGCGCCGGCGGGAGGGACTGCGCCGGGAGGCATCTCGGAGAGCCGGGGCGGAGCTCCCCGGGCGACGGTGGCGACCGGTGCCGGGGGCGGCTCGGGCGGTGGCGGAGGCTTCGGCGGCTCGACCTTCCAGCGAGCGAAGGCCGCGGCGGTCTCGGGGTCCTTCGGGTCGAGGTCCCAGACCTTCTGCAGCGTGCCCTTGCCGGCCGCGGCATCCCCGGAGCGCATCTGCACGTCGGCGAGCGCGCGGAGCACGGTGCGATCGGTCGGGGCGACGCCGAGCGCGCCCTGAAGCTCGTCGAGCGCCTTCTTGTCCTTGCCCTGCTCGGAGTAGACGCGGGCGAGCAGCAGTCGGGGATCGGGCCGGTTGGGATGTGCCTTCACGCCCTTCTTGCAGACGACCATCGCTTCCATGAAGCGGCCGGCTGCGAGATAGGCCTCGGCGAGAGGACGGTACGCGTCCGATCCAGGGTCTGAATTGAACGCACTCTCCAGCTTCGCGAGCTCCTGAGGGCTCAGCGTCTTCGCGGACGTGGGGCTCATCGAATGCTGCGGAATCTAAAGGAAAGCACCGATCCTCGAAAGCCGGGCGTCCGTTGACACGGCCCCGGCCGGGCGTATAGAGCCCCCCGGTCCCTGCCTTCGGGGGTGTAGCTCAGTTGGGAGAGCGTCGCGTTCGCAATGCGAAGGTCGTCGGTTCGATCCCGTCCACCTCCACTCACCTCGTCGTGATGCCGTGACGGGGCCCGGGAGTCCCCCGGGCCCCGTGACCGTGCAGATCGTCCAGTGGGACGGTGCGCGCGGCGTGCTCGATGGCGGGGGTCGGACCTTTCCCTTCACCCGATCGGACGCGGTGGGGTTCCACCCAGCAGCGGGGCTCACGGC
>DASROG010000010.1:0-16336 GCA_035646995.1 Myxococcaceae bacterium | reverse complement strand
CCCCACCGAGGTCCAGCTCACCGTTCCTCCCCGGCGGCGCCTTGCCTTCTCCTCGGGCCTTCACTGCCGTGTTCCGTCGTGCCATCGCCTCGCTCCGGGCGCCCGCCTGCCAAGGAAGAAGGCGAGGAAATCCGCGCGGTTCTCCCCTGTAGCACCCTGCAGGAGCGAGGGCATCCTAACGGTGGGGGCCCACCTGGCAAGAAAGGGGGGCGTCTGAGGAAGTGTCGCACCGTCCCCCGACCGCCGCTTTGTTGCTGCCCGGGGCCCCGAACCTGGGCCAAGCAGTGGGGGTGACCCGCTCGGCCGCTGCGCTCCTGGTCCTCGTCCCCGCGCTCGCTCTCGCCCAGGCCTCGGCCATCGGCGAGCTCCGCCCCACCCTGCCCCCCACCAACGCCGCGCTGGCGGACGAGGTCACGGCGTCCGAGGTCAACCCCGCCGGGCTACAGCACGTCGGCGGCCCGATGCTGATCTACCAGCACGAGCGGAACCTCCATCTCGACTCGATCGTCGACGGCCTCTACTTCGGGAGCACCTTCTTCGACTGGGTGGGGCTCGGCGTCGGCCTGAACTGGGTGCGCGGCCCGTACGCCGGCACCGAGCGCAGCGGCTACCGGAAGACCTCGTACACCTTCTCGGTCGGCGGGGAGTGGCTCAGCGCGGGAACGAGCTTCAACGTCTACACTCCGAACCTCGGCACCGTCCCGGGACCGAACACCTGGGACCTCGGCCTGACGAGCCGTCCGACCCGCGCACTGGCGCTCGGCCTCGCGCTCAAGGACATCGGTGACGAGACCGGCGGGCGCACCTGGGAGCTGGCGTTCGGGGTCCGGCCCTGGGGCGACTGGCTCACCCTCGGCGCGAACTGGCAGTTCCCCGGGTTCAGCACCCTTGGCGAGAGCCGGGTGGGCGCTGTGGTCCAGGCCGAGGTGGTGCCGGGAGTCCTGGTCGGGACGTCGGTCACGAAGAGCTGGCGAGAGCCCGGGGATCCGTGGCTCTGGCAGGTGTCGGTCACCCTGAACTCGGCGTATGCCGGTGGCACGTACGCGCTCGGGGGAGGGCCGAACGGCCTCGACCACGTCGTCCAGGGCCGGTTCTCGACGTCCCGCTACCGCGGCCTCGAGCTGTTCGGTCAACGGGTGGGCCTCATCGACCTGGACGCGGCGCTTCGCCAGGGCGGCTCGGCGCTGGGCCTCTTCGGCATCCGCGACGAGGACCCCTATCTGAAGCTGCTCCGCCGGTTCCACCGCGCGGCCGAGGATCGCACGCTCCGAGGGCTGGTGGTGAAGATCGAGCGACTCCCGGTGGGCCTGGCCGAGGCGGAGGAGCTCAGGGGGGAGCTGGTGCGGCTGCGGAAGGCCGGGAAGAAGGTGGCCGCGGTGCTGCTCTCCGGCGGCGACAAGGAGTACCTGGTCGCCACCGGCGCCGACCGGATCTGGGTCGCGCCGCAATCGTTCCTCGACGTGAATGGGCTGACGGCGAGCGCCATCTTCCTCGGCGACACGATGCAGAAGCTTGGCATCAAGTGGGACGTCGCGCGGGTGGGACTCTACAAGGACGCGCCGGACGCGCTCACCCGGGCGAGCATGAGCCGCGAGCAGCGGGAATCGCTCGACACCTTCCTCGACTCCGAGATGCGCCGCTACGAGGGCCTGGTCTCCGAGGCCCGCGGGCTCACCGCCGAGCAATTCCGGAAGGTGCTCGAGGAGGGGCTCCTCCCGCCGCGCATGGCGCTCCGGGAGAGGCTCGTGGACGACGTCGTGGACCCGGCGCAGCTGGACCGCGCAGGTGCGGCGCTCGTGCCGGAGGGCCGGTGGATCGGGAGCTACTGGCCGTCTCCTCCCGAGCGCCGGTGGGGTGAGCCCCGCCGGATCGCCGTGGTGCCGGTGATGGGCACCATCACCTCCGGGAAGAGCCGGAGCGACCCGCTGGCCTTCTCGCGCTCCGCGGGTGCGGAGACCATCCAGCGAGCGCTCCGTGACGCCGAGAGCGACCCGCGGGTGGCGGCCATCGTGATTCGCGTTGACAGCGGCGGGGGCGACGGGCTCGCCTCGGACATCATCTACCGGGCGGTGCTCCGCGCGCGGACGCGGAAGCCGGTGGTGGCGACGATGGGCGGGGCGGCGGCCTCTGGCGGCTACTACGCCGCGATGGGGGCGGACTGGGTGTTCGCCGAGCCCACCACGCTCACCGGCAGCATCGGCGTGTTCGTCCTGAAGCCGGGCCTGGAGGGCCTGGGCAAGAAGCTGGGCATCCACGTGGAGACGCTCAAGCGGGGGCCGCTCTCCGACATCCTCGGGCTGTACCGCCCCTGGACGCCGCCGGAGCAGGCGGCAGCGCAGCGCTGGGTCGACGCTTTCTACGACGACTTCGTCGACGAGGTGGCCCGGAGCCGCGGGCTGGACCGCAGCCGGGTCGATGCGGTGGCGCGCGGGCGCATCTGGTCCGGAGAGGACGCGCTGGCCCGGCGCCTGGTGGACGCGCTGGGCGGTTTTCCGGAGGCGATCGCCGAGGCGCGGCGGCGCGCGGGGGTCCCCGAGGGCGAGGAGCTGGCGCTCGTGACCTACGGCGGCCCGCTGGGCCTGTTCGGCGCGCTGGCCGGGGAGAACGGGGTGCTCACCCAGCTGGGAGTCGAGGCCGAGCGCTCGGGGCCGGAGCCCGATGCGCTCCAGCGGCTCGCTCGCGAGGTGGGACTCCCCTCGCTCTTCCTGCTCGAGCCGGGGATGAAGGCTGCGCTGCCGTTCGAGCTCCAGCTCCAGTAGCGGTCCCGGCGGGGGGCGGTCTGGACCCCGGGGAGGCCTCGCGCGCGAGCGACCCGAGGTCGATCGCCTGCATCCCGGCGGGGGCCGTGCTATGTTGTAGGGGTCTCCGTCGGGTCGGGCCCACTTCCCGGGCTGGCCGGCGGGGACGAACTCCGGGGCTTGCTGGACCGGTCGGGGCTCGTGAGCGCTTTCGTGCTCTCGCCCTCTTCCGCAGCCAGGCCCCTCACCTCTTCGTGAGCACTGGATGAGCAACGACAACGACAACCTCGACACCCTCCCCGCCCCGGCCACCGCGCCCGAGGCGCCGGAGACCGACGGAGACGACGGCGCGGACGACGACGGTCCCGACGAGGCCGACGCGTCCGGCGGGCAGGGCCCCGCTCCCGGCGGAGCGGGTCCGGTTCCCGGCCAGGCCCCCGGCTCGGGCCGTCGTCGCCGTCGCCGCCGCCGGCGCGGGCGTGGCGCCCCGGTGCTCTTCACGCCCGAGGGCCAGGCCTACCGGATGCTGACCGGACCCGACGGGCAGCAGAACCAGGTCTTTCTCACGCCTCAGGAGCTGCAGCAGTGGCAAGCGCGCCAGCAGCAGCAACAGCAGCAGCCCCAGCCGGGCCAGCAGGCTCCTGGCGGAGCGCCCCGGCCGCCCCAGGCGCAGGTCCAGCCCAACCTCGCGCCGGTGGAGGGCGTGCTCGACACCGAGGCGAAGGGGCCCAACGCCTTCCTCCGACAGATCCGCCGCAACCTCCTGCCCGGTCCCGAGGACGCGGAGATTCCGAAGAACCTGGTGCAGAAGCTGCGGCTCCGTCAGGGCCAGTACCTCACCGCGATGGCACAGATGCGCGGCCCGAAGGGGCTGGTCCAGCGGGTGGAGACGGTGGACGGCCAGCCGGTGGAGGGCGCGCCTCGGCTCCCGCACTTCAACGACCTGACCAGCATCGACCCCGTGGAGCGGATCAAGCTCGAGCACGGTCACCGCGAGCTGGTGACCCGGGTGCTGGATCTCATCGCGCCCCTCGGCAAGGGGCAGCGGGCGCTGATCGTCTCTCCGCCCAAGGCGGGCAAGACGATCATGCTCCAGCGCATCGCCCAGGCGGTGCTCACCAACCATCCCGAGATCCACGTGATGGTGCTCCTCATCGACGAGCGTCCCGAGGAGGTCACCGACATGCGCCGGAGCATCAAGGCCGAGGTGCTGGCCTCGAGCAGTGACCGGGCCACGGGAGATCACCTCAAGGTCGCCGAGCTCGCGCTGGAGCGGGCGCGCCGCATGGTGGAGAGCGGCAAGGACGTGATGATCCTCCTCGACTCGATCACCCGGCTGGCGCGGGCCTTCAACAAGGAGGTCGACAGCTCGGGCCGGACCCTCACCGGCGGCGTGGACAGCCGGGCGCTCGAGCGGCCCAAGCGCATCTTCGGAGCGGCCCGGGCCACCGAGGAGGCAGGCTCGCTGACCATCGTCGGGACGGCGCTCATCGACACCGGCAGCCGGATGGACGAGGTCATCTTCGAGGAGTTCAAGGGGACCGGGAACAGCGAGATCACCCTCGACCGGCTGCTGGCCGAGAAGCGGATCTTCCCCGCCATCAACATCCCGCAGTCCAGCACGCGCAAGGAGGAGAAGCTCTTCACCCAGAAGGAGTACGAGAAGGTGAAGAAGCTCCGCCAGATGCTCTTCAGCGTGAAGCCGGTGGAGGCGATGGAGGCGCTGGTGAAGCGGCTCTCCCGCTACACCTACAACGACGAGTTCCTGGACGAGCTCTAGGACGCGCACGGCGAACGATGCCGCAGCTGCCGCTCATGCCCTTCGTCGCCGCGGCGCTGCTGCTCGCGTCGCTGCTCCCGGTGAGGCTCGCGCCCCGCTCACTCGGGTGGCTGGCCTTCGGTCTGTGGCTGCTCGGAGGCGTGGTGCTGCTGTCGCTCGGGACCGCGCGGCTCGTCCAGGCGGCACGGAGCGAGGCCACACCGGCGGTGGTCGTTGCGGTGGCCGTGGCGGCCCTCGCAGTCGGGGCGGCGAAGGGCCGGTTCGTGCTCCGGAGGACGGCGCGGCGCAACGTCGACCGGCTCGCCGGGCTCTCCGAGAGCCAACGGCCAGTCCACGTCTACGGGACTCGGAGCTGGGTGGTCATCGCGCTGATGACCGCGCTGAGCGTCGGACTCAGCGTCGGTGGGGTCCCACCGCTCTGGCGCGGCGCGGTCAATCTGGCGATCGGAGCGGCGCTGGCGATGAGCAGCCTCGGTTACCTGGCCCCGCTGAGGGCGGGGACATTGCGCTCCGCCTGACCGCTTCTCGGCGATCCCTCGGATCAGGTCGAGGCGGCGGCGACGATGCCGCTCGTCGATTCCGTGGCGCTCGGGCGGCTCGACCGCCGCCAGCGCTGGAGCCGGGCGTCGATCGACCAGGGCCCCGGTCCGGCGAGGAGCAGGAAGAGGCAGCACAGGAGCTGGGCGTAGTCGGAGCGGCTCTCGTGGAGGACTGCCCACCAGCCGGTGAATGGCGGCGCCGCGGGTCGAGGCAACGGCGAGGTCCCGAAGAAGAGCCCGACCTTGGTGGAGAGAAGAGCCACCACCATCTCGACGATGAACGGCAGGCTGAGCAGCCGCGTTCCGAGGCCGGCCATGAGCAGTGACCCGCCGACGATCTCCAGCACGGCAATCGCCGGGGCGAGCAGCCCCGGAGCGGGCATCCCGAGCTTCGTGAACCGGCCCACTCCCTGGTTCGTGTAGACGAACTTGAGCAGGCCTTCGGAGAGGAAGACGGCTCCCGCCATCAGCCGGACGACGAGGATCGAGCTGGGGCCGGAGGTGGGCGGACAGGTGAAGAAGCGGACGAGGTCTCTGAGGTGCATGGTTTCGCTTTCCGGGCGGCCCGACGGGGCCGACGGCAACCAGATTCGCCCTGCGCCCCGATCTATTCCTCGCGCCAGGGCGTGGGGACCCGGGAATGAAGTGACGACTCGCCGGGTCATTCGGTTGGATGAACGAGATCTCCGCGCTCGAGCAGCCCACCCCGTCCCCCGGGGCGAGCTCGCCAGAACTTCCGGGGTGTCACTCGGAAGAATGAGCTCCCGGGGCGCCCTTCTGCACCGATGTCGGCGCGTCGGCCGGTCACCAGGTGGAAGAAGAATGGGTCTCTGGAACGAACATCCGCGTGTCGCACTTCACGCCCACCTCGATGGAGAGCTCTCTCTCGAGGGGACGCTGGTGGTGGAGGAGCATCTCGGCCAATGCGAGACCTGCCGTTGCGAGCTGGAGCGCCTCGGGACGCTGCAGCGCGTCCTTCGTTCCGGCACCGATCGAGTCAAGGTCCGACGGACCTGACCTCGGCGGGCGCTTCCTCGGCCGCCACGGACGCGACACTCCCATCCACGGACGCGGAAACTCCGATCACGGTCGAGTCGGCGCCGCGGCGATGGAATCAACGGCCGCGGGTCGAAGTCTCTTCGAGCGTCCGCCCCGTCGGGCGAACAGGAGATGACGACGATGCGCCCCATGTTCCGTTCGCTGTTCATGCTGTCCCTCGCTTCTGCACCGATGGCCTTCGCCGGCACCCCGGCCTCCGCCGTCACTGCGTCGAATGTCGTGGTTTCCGCCACGGCGTCCGACAAGGTGAGCTCCAGGGAGGCGGAGAGCCTGCTCGCTCAGGTCCAGGAGCTGAAGTCGAACCTCGACGGCGTGCGCACCGAGCTCGCCCAGGTCAGGGAGCAGGAGGATGCCCGGACTCGCGTCATCGGCGATCCGAACGAACACGCGCTCTGGCCGTAATCCAGAGGAATGAAGTTGCGGATCGGGTCCCGGTCGCCACCACGGCCGGGACCCGAACCATTCTGAGCGACTCTCGAGACGCTGCTGCCTGACTCGAGGAACCATCACCTCCGGGTCGTTGCGCGCGCGAGAGAGGATTCCTGTAGTTCGTTTCATCGTTCGAAGCGCCGCCGCTTTCGAAGGATCCCGCAAGCCATCCAGCGCGTCCCGGACGGCCGCTCGTTCATTGCTTGCACAATCAATGATTCGAAGCTGGCGCGGCTGCGATCTCGCTGCTGAGCCGCCCCGATCGCGAACCACCTCCCGCAACGCGAGAAGAAGCCGGGTGTCTCCGCGCCAACACACGACGCAATCGAGCGGCGTTCACGTGAAGTCGGGAGCAACACATGCGCAGAGCAGTCCAGTCGGTGGCTGTACGTCGGACCCTGTTGTCGGTCGCAGCGACGATCGCTTTCGCCGCGGTGGGATGTGGCGGCGGCACGGGCGCCAGCAACAACAACGGCAACCAGGGCAACAACAATGGCAACAACAACGGCGCGACGAATCTTTCGCTCGCGTCGAAGGCGGGCCTGGGGAATTACCTCGTCACGGCCGACGGACGGGCCCTGTACTACTTCGCGCTGGACGTCGCCGGGAACGGACAGAACGCGCCGGTGTCGAACTGTGTCGGCGGCTGCCTTCCGATCTGGCCGATCTTTCACGTCGATGCGCCGGTGGTGGGCGCGGGGCCGACCGCCTCCGACTTCGCCGAGTTCGTCCGGCCCGACGGGGCGAAGCAGACCACCTTCAAGGGATTGCCGCTGTACCTCTTCGCCGGTGACTCCCGGACCGGTGACACCAACGGTGACAACCTCGGGGATCCGCGTCCCACCGATCTCTGGTTCGTGATCAAGGACCCGTTCTACGCGGCGCTGCTCCTGACCAAGGACGGCGGGCCCAGCCTCTACCTGGCCGATGCGGCCGGTCGGGCGCTGTACGTCTTCGCCAACGACACCGTTGGCACCGCGGGCTCGGCGCCGGTCTCCGCCTGCACCGATGCCACCTGCGCCGGCCGCTGGCCGGTCTTCGCCGCCGGAGCGGGCTCGCTTCCCACCGGGATCGACGCGTCCAGGCTGACCACCTTCACTCGCGCGGACGGGACGACGCAGTCGGCCTTCGACGGCCATCCGCTCTACTACTTCGCCGGCGACACCTCGCCCGGCGACACCAAGGGTCACGGCGTCAACGCGGCGTTCGACACAGTCAACCCCACCACCCTGTAGCCAGCGGCCCCGGGAGAACGCCCATGCCTTCCCTGCTCGCAGCGCTGCTGCTCGCCGCTGGACTCGTCGAGGCGACCATCGATGTTCCCTCGACGGCAGAGGTGCTGATCTCCCTGCAAGGCACGGCCGGGCTCCGCATCGAAGGAAGGACCCACGAGCTCGCGCTCGCCGAACGCGATGGCGAGCTCGTGTTCCGGGTCCCGCTCGCCGGCGTCGACACGGGCATCGGTCTCCGGAACCGGCACCTGCGCGGGTATCTGGACGCCGCCCACTTCCCCGACGCCGAGCTGCACGTCGCCCGGGCGGCGCTGGTCCTTCCGTCACCGGGCAAGGCCTCGGAGTCGGACGTGACGGGGACGTTCGCCGTCCGCGGTGTGTCCCGGCCTTGCTCCGTCCACTACCGCGTGGACCAGGGCGCCTCGGGTGGGTACCGGGTTCACGGCTCGATCCGCATCGACCTGCGCGACTTCGGGGTCGAGGTTCCGTCCTACCTCGGGGTCCGCGTCGTTCCGGACGTGGCGATCCGGGTCGACTTCTCCCTTCGTGACCTGTGAAGCGGGGAGGGTCGAGCTCCCTGCGTGCGACTAGGCGTTCGACGCAGCCATGTGGCGGAAGGTCAGGTTGATTCGTGCGCCATGCTGCTTGGGGCTCTTGGGCAGGGCGTGGCGGTAGGCAACCTGGCTCGTCCCGCCCATGATCAGGAGCCCTCCCGCCGTGAGGTCGAGGCCGTAGCGCTCGCCCGAGCGTCGCTTGTGCGCGATGCGGAACCGGCGGGCCGCACCGAGGCTCAGCGACGCGACCGCGGGATGGCCACCGTGCGGATAGTCGTCGTCGCTGTGCCAGGACACGGAATCGGTGCCCGAGCGGTAGAGATTCATCAGCACGGTGTTGAACGGCTGAGCGGCCACCTCCTGGATGCGGTCGCGGAGCGCCGCGATCAACGGCGGAAGCGGACGCGCCGGATGGACGATCCCCGAGTAGACGTAGGGGAACGGACCGAAGTACGCAACCCGGCGAGGCAGCGGGATCTGCCGGCCGGCGATGGTGAGCGCATGGTCCTCCCAGGGCGTCTCGGCGAGAAGGATGTCGAGGAGGCGCCCGGCCTCGCCGGGTTCGATCCAGGCGGGCATCCAGCGGAACTCGGGAGGAAGCGCTGCGGCGACGTCGCGCATGCGGAGTGAGACCGGTGACAACGATTCCCGGAGCCTGTGTCTAGCAGTCGAGGCCGCAAGGAGCGACCCCTGCACGGAACAGAGACCCGGAAGCCGCGCATCTCGAGCCCCCGCAGAAGCGGGCTCGCACTCGGGCGCCTGAGCCTCGTCACGGTCCTCGCCGCTTGCGGTTCCGCGCCCCCGCCGGGTCCGGGGCCGGGAGGCTCGCCGAGCCCCAGGGACGCGACGCTTCCGGGAACGGCGGCGGTCAAGGTGGAGCCCTGGACCGGCGAGGGATGGATCGGCCTCCTGGAGACGCTCCAGCCGCAGCTCCTGATCACGATGCCCCGGCGCAAGCTGGTGTGGCTGGACCCCGAGCTGCAGGTCACCCGGGAGTACCTGCCGCCCGAGGGACGATTCCTGATCGATTTCGCGGTCCATCCCGGTGGCGCGGCGACAGCCGTGGAGATCGAGCCCGCGCCGGGGACCGACCTCCTCCGGAAACCGATCCGCGCGTGGCTCACCCGCCTCCTCGCCGATGGGTCGGTGGTCAGCGCGCCGCTCGACTCGGGCATCCCCGACACCGGCGCCACGCCCCGGTTCCTGTTCTCGCTGGATCGCTCCCGGATCGCCGCGATCGGTGAGGGCGTCATCGTGGCCATGCGCTGGTCCGACAACTCGGTCCGGGCTCACCGCCTCGAGTTCCACGAGGGAACGTTCCAGCCGGTGTGGACGACGGTCGTCGAGCGTCCGGCGGACCTCCTGGCGATCGGCATCATCGGTGGTGGATTCGACAACTTCCACCAGGGCGACCGAAGCGCATTCGTCTACCTCGACGTCGACTCCACCGGCGCCGCGTACGTGGTGGTCCCGAGCACAGCCGACGTCCTCCCCGCCCACGATGCATTCTTCGGGGAACATCTGCTCGCAGCCGCGGACCCGGACCACTTCGACTACGGAGTCTCGATCGTCACCAGGCTTTCTCCGGACGGAGCGCGGAGCTACGCGGTCCTCTCCGGCCTGGGGACCAGCAGGCGGCTGCTGAACATCCGGGCGATCGCCCGGACGCTCTGGCTCACAGGGCGGAGCCGCACCGGCGACGAACCGACGAGCTGGGACGCGTGGGTCCAGTCCTTCGAAGCATCGACTGGACAGGCCCGGGGCGAGCACCTCGTGGACGTCCAGGGGGGCGACATTTTCTGGGATCTCGGAGCGCTGGCCGACGGCTCGATCCTCGCCGTCGGCTCCACCGGGTACACCCAGAACCCCAACGGGCTGAGCGTCAGCGACGCCCGTGACGACCTCGCGGTCATCCTCGGCCAGAACGGCGCCATCGGCGGGCGAGTGAGCTTGCCTGCCGGACCCGTGGGCCGGGGAAACGAGGTGACCTCGGTGCGGGTGATCGACGGCTGGGTGATGTTCGCCGGGCTCAAGAACGGGCCGGGCACGCACGCCCAGGTGTTCTCGGATGCCTTCCTGAGCCTCCGCGCGCTGCGCTAGCGAGCCCGGGGCTCAGGAGACTTCGTCCTCACGGCGCGCCCTCCGCCGCCGCGCCTCCGCGGCGCGGCGCTCGAGCAGCTCCTCCAGGACCGCCAGGCTCGCCTCCGCCCGCTCCAGCACGTCGCGTGCATCGTCCCTGCGCCCGGAGCGGACGGCGAGCTCGCGCCGGGCCACATCTCGCCCGAAGGCGAGCACCTCGAGCTCCTCCCGGAGCCAGGACTCGTGCCGGGCGTGGAGGACGGTGATGGCGGCGGCCGCACCACCGGCGACGACGGACAGCCGTGCATCGGCACGCGCTCGTACCCGCTCCCGCTGCGATTCCCACCGAGCGGTCGCTCGGCGGAGGAGCTCCTCCGCGAGACGGAGCTCTGAGAGCCGGCGCGCGAACGCCTCCTGCTCGCGGTCGCGGGCCTCTTCCCGGAGGCGGCGCAGCATGGACAGTCCACTCATCCCTCGACCGCCTTCCGCATCCGCTCCAGCAGCGCACCGGCCGGCTCGTCGCGGCCCTGGGCGAGGAAGGCCTCCAGCGCCGGTTGCCGGGCGATGGCCTCGTCGGTCAGCGGATCGCTCCCCGGGGCGTAGGCGCCCAGCAGGATGAGGTCCCGACGCTGCTCGTAGGCCGCGAGCAGCTCGCGGAAACGGGCCGCCAGCCGCCGGTGCTCCTCGGTAGTGACCTGGGGCATGACCCGAGAGAGCGAGGCGAGCACGTCCACCGCCGGCCAGCGATCGCGCTCGGCGATGCGCCGGTCCAGCACGACGTGACCGTCGAGGATACCTCGCACCTCGTCGGCGATGGGGTCCTCCAGGTCGTCCCCGGCGACCAGGCAGGTGTAGAGCGCGGTGCAGTATCCGTGAGCAGAGTTGCCGGTCCGCTCGAGCAGTCGCGGGAGCATCGAGAATGCCGACGGCGGGTAGCCCTGCCGCGCCGGCGGCTCTCCCGCCGCGAGCCCGACCTCGCGCTGCGCCCGCGCCAGACGGGTCACCGAGTCGAGGAGGAAGAGGACGTTCCCGCCTTGCTCGCGGAACCACTCGGCGATGGCCGTGGCGACGAAGCCGGCGCGCAGCCGGACCAGGGCAGGCTCGTCGGAGGTCGCGCACACCACCACCGCCCGCTTGCGGCCCTGGGGCCCGAGGGCATCCTCGACGAACTCGCGCAGCTCTCGACCGCGCTCGCCGACCAGCGCCACCACCGTGACCTCGGCGCGGGTCTGCCGGACCATCTGTCCGAGCAGGGTCGACTTCCCCACGCCGGCCCCGGCGAACAGTCCCAGGCGCTGACCCCGGCCCACGGTGCACAGGCCGTCGATCGCCCGGATGCCCAGCGGCAGCGGCACCCCGACCCGTGTTCGGCGGAACGGCTCCGGACAGGGGCGGTCCACCGACCAGGGCTGCAGACCCGTGGGGGGTGGGCCTCCGTCCATCGGCTGGCCGAGCCCGTCGAGCACGCGTCCGACCAGGCCTGGCCCGACCCCGATGCGAAGCGACTCTCCGGAGCAGACGACCTCGGCGCCCTCCCCGAGCCCGGCGGCGCTGCCGAGCGGAAGGAGCTGGACCCGCGCCCCGGCGAACCCCACCACCTCGGCGAGCACCTGCGTGCGCGCATAGGTGATGGTGGCCACCTCCCCCACCCGCGCTCCTGGAAGCGTTGCCTCGAGGAGCAGCCCCCGGACGAGCTCCACCCGACCGGTGACCCGGAACGGGCGGACGGACCGTGCCGCGTCCACGAGGGGGGAGGCAGTCACGCCGGGTCCTCGAGCCCGAGCGGTCCGCGGAACGAGGCGAGCATCGTCGACAGCTTCCCGTCCACCCGCCCGCAGCTGGAGACCGCGACGCACCCCGCCTCGTCGACCGTCAGGTCCTCCACTACCTGGACTGCGCCCGAGGCGATCTCGGCGGCGAGGCCGTTCCGTACGGCCGCCGCGCTCGCCGGCGCGACCCTGAGCGAGAGCGCCGCCGATCTCCGGAGCGGTTCGGCGGCCGCGAGGAGCGCGCGCGCCCAGATGGACGGGTCCGCGTCCCAGGCGTCCCCCAGCACGCGTCGCGCGACGGCCAGGGCGAGCTCGCTCACCTCCCGCCGGAGTGCCGCTCCCTCCAGGGTGCGGACGCGAGTCTGCTGGATCTCCACCAGGAGCCGCTGCGCGTAGGCGAGGCCCTCGTCACGACCCGCCTCGCGGGCGTCGCTCCGGATCGACACGGCGGCCTGCTCCGCTTCGGCGACGAGCTCGGTGGCGCGGGCCTGGGCGGCGGTCAGGATCTGCTGGGCGTCGTCGCGTGCCGCCAGAACGGGGGCCGGCAGGATGCGTGCACGCGGGCAGGCAGAGGTCCAGGGCGTCTCCACCGTTCACCTCCTGACCCGGGACGCGGCGGCTCGCGTCCCCGGTTCCTAGCTTCCGGAGGACTGCAGAGGCCGTGCCTGACAGCAGGAGGAGCTCGATGCCCGCCCGCATGCTGCTGTTGACCGCGCTGTGCGCCGCGACCCTGGCGACCGCGCAGCCGGACGGAGGTCCACGCAACGGGACGGCCGACGCCGGGACGAAGGGGACCACGGTCCCGGACCGGACGACTGCGCCTCCGCCCCAGGCCGGGGCGGAGCTGCCCGTCCCGCGGACCCAGACCACGAGCCCCCTGGGGACGGGGAGCGAGACACCGCCACCGACGCGGAACCCGGAGCCCATCCCGACGCCTCGGCCGGAGGTTCCGCCGACCAGCCAGCCGCCCCGCCCCACTCCGCACTGAAGGTGCCAGACACCTTCAATCGACACCTTCAATCGACGCCTTCAATCGCCTTCCTGGAGCCCCCGGCCCCGGTGATCCTTTCTGCACGTGGCGACCCCTTCCACGTGCAGAAAGTACCGCCCGACCGGGTGCCGCCTCGAAGGTGCCAGACACCTTCGAACGGACACCTTCAAACGGGTCAGTCGAGCGCTGAAGGTGCCCGCTGAAGGTGCCCCGCTGAAGGTGCCAGACACCTTCGATCGACACCTTCAAATCGCCTTCCTGGAGCCCCCGGCCCCGGTGATCCTTTCTGCACGTGGCAACCCCTTCCACGTGCAGAAAGTACCGCCGCACCGGGTGCCGCCTCGAAGGTGCCAGACACCTTCGATCGCCCGGGGCCCCCGGTGATCCCTTCTGCACGTGGCGGCCCCTCCCACGTGCAGAAGTACCGCCCGACCGGGTGCCGCCTCGAAGGTGCCAGACACCTTCAAAACGGGTCAGTCGAGCGCTGAAGGCACCCGCTGAAGGTGCCAGATACCTTCGATCCGACACCTTCGATAGCCCGCCGCCTTCCTTGACCCCGCCCCCGGTGATTCTTTCTGCACGTGGCGGCCCCTCCCACGTGCAGAAAGTACCGCCCGAGCGGGTGCCGCCTCGAAGGTGCCAGACACCTTCAAAACGGGTCAGTCGAGCGCTGAAGGTACCCGCTGAAGGTGCCCGCTGAAGGTGCCAGACACCTTCGATCGGACACCTTCGCCCCCGGCCCCGGTGATCCTTTCTGCACGTGGCACCCCTCCCACGCAGAAAGTACCGGCGCACCGGGTGCCGCCTCGAGGGTGCCAGACACCTTCGATCGCCCGGGGCCCCCGTGATCCTTTCTGCACGTGGCGGCCCCTCCCACGTGCAGAAAGTACCGCCCGCCCGGGTGCCGCCTCGAAGGTGCCAGACACCTTCGACGGGACACCTTCGACGGGACACCTTCGACGGGACACCTTCGACGGACACCTTCAATAACCGACGCTCCCCATGAACCGTTCGAGGGCGGGCTCCGGTCTCGCGCAACTCCTGGGCGCTCGCTCCCGGGGACGCCTTCACCGAACTTCACCGGTCCGCAGCCGCTTCTTCGCCGCGGGGCAGCCGAGCGGTCGGCGCTCGTTGACGCGGGACGTCGCGCTCGATAGCACCCGGTCCGGCGCGAGGAGTCTTCGTGAACGAGCCGATTGTCAGAATCGTCGACGTGGTCAAGGAGTACCAGCTCGGGACCACGGTGGTCCCGGCCCTCCGGGGCGTGTCGCTCGACGTGCACAAGGGCGAGTTCATCTCCATCGCCGGGCCGTCGGGCAGCGGCAAGACCACCCTCCTCAACCTCATCGGCTGCGTGGACGTCGCCACCCGGGGCACGGTCCGCGTCGTGGGCCGGGATACCGCGGAGTTGAGCGAGCGGGAGCTCACCCGCCTCCGGCTGGAGACCATCGGCTTCATCTTCCAGAGCTTCAACCTGGTCGGCGTCCTCAGCGTCTTCCAGAACGTCGAGTTCCCGCTGCTGCTCCAGGGAAGGCTCCGCGGGCACGAGCGGCGGGCGCGGGTGATGACCCTGCTCGAGCAGGTCGGTCTCGCCGACCACGCCAGGCACCGGCCCAACGAGCTCTCCGGCGGTCAACGCCAGCGGGTCGCCGTGGCGCGCGCCCTGGTGGGCAGCCCGCACATCGTCCTCGCCGACGAGCCCACCGCGAACCTCGACTCCGAGACCGGCGAGCGGATCGTCGACCTGATGAAGGAGATGAACCAGCGGGACGGGACGACCTTCATCTTCTCGACCCACGACGCGAAGGTGATGGCCCACGCCGACGCGGTGCTGAAGCTGGCCGACGGGAAGATCGTCAGCCGCGAGTCCGCGGGCACGGCGCTGGCCGCCTCCGGAGGGCACTGAGCGGTGGAGCGCGCGGCCATCCTCCTCCGCATCGCCCTCCGGAACCTCTTCCGGTCGCGGATCAATCTCCTCATCGGGGCGGTGATCCTCGGCGGGACGCTCCTGGTGGTGGTGGGCGGCGCACTCCTCGCCAGCGTCATCAGCTCGATGAGCCGGAGCATCATCGGCAGCGTCGCTGGCCACATCCAGGTCTACAGCGCGGCGAGCAAGGAGGAGTTCGCCATCTGGCCGATGGGGGGCAACGACCCCGATCTCAGCCCGATGGTGGACTGGGAGAGGAAGCAGCGCCTCCTGGAGGCGGTGCCCAACGTCAAGGCGGTCGTCCCCATGGGGATCAACGCCGCGCTGATCACCAGCGGAAACACCGTCGACCTCACGCTCGAGGAGCTGCGCTCGGTGGTGCGCCAGGAGAAGGAGCACGGGAGCACCCGCGAGCTGGAGGCCCAGCGCGCCTCGCTGAAGGAGCACGTCCGGCAGATCGTCCGGGTGCTGCAGACGGACATGGGCAGGGTGGAGGAGATCAACACGTCCGATGCGGTCGACCCGGAGGCCGGCGCCGCCATCCAGCGCGCCTCGTCCGACGAGTTCTGGGCCGGCTTCGACCGCGACCCCTACGGAGCGCTCGAGTTCCTGGAGAACCGCCTCGCTCCACTGCTGTCGGACGCCGACCTGGTGCCGCTCCGGTACGTGGGAACCGATCTCGACGCCTTTCAGAGGAACTTCGACCGGATGGAGATCGTCGACGGGCAGCCGGTACCGCCGGGACACCGCGGCTTCCTGATGTCGAAGTTCGTCTACGAGGACCGGCTGAAGCTCCGGACCGCGCGGCGCCTGGACAAGATCAAGGACGCGCTTGATCTGAAGGGATCGATCGCCCGCGACGAGACCCTGCAGAGGTACGTCCGCGAGAACCGGACCCAGACCCGGGAGATCCTCCTCCAGCTGGATCGCCTCAAGACCGAGAAGGCGGTGGCCCTGCTCCAGCGAACCCTGGGCTCCTCGGAGAAGGACCTGGACAAGCTCCTCAACGCCTTCTTCGACACCGACGACGCCAACTTCTACCAGCGGTACCAGGCGTTCTACCGGGACCTCGCCCCGCTGCTGCAGCTCTACCGGCTGAAGGTCGGCGACGTGCTGACCATCACCGCCTTCACCCGGAGCGGCTACGTCCAGAGCCTCAACCTCAAGGTCTGGGGCACCTTCCAGTTCCGCGGCCTGGAGAAGTCGGCGCTGTCCGGGAACATCAACCTCATGGACATC
>DASROG010000009.1:0-4173 GCA_035646995.1 Myxococcaceae bacterium | reverse complement strand
CCTACCACGCGGTGGAAGCCGCCGAGCTCCTGAACTCGTGACCCGAGCGCGCAAGGGCAAGCACAAGAGCGCCGGGAAGCCTCCCCCCGGACCGGAGGCCCTGCACTACAAGGTGGTGGAGCTCTCCACCGTGGACGAGGGCAGCCTCGAGCACACGGTGAACGTCTGGGTCCGCCAGGGCTGGACGCTGGAGAACGTGCAGTTCGCGATGCGCGAATCCTCCAAGCGCCCGGCGATGGCCTTCGTCTTCTTCACCCGGGTGGGCGAGCCGACGCCGGCCGAGGCGGCCCACACCGCAGGAGCCCGGACCGATCTCCGGACGGCCGATGCCTGGAGCCGGCTGGCGTCGCTGGCCGCCGAGGGAGAGGAACCATGAGCCGGCTGCGAGCCCCCTTCGGGGCGCCGAACCTCCAGCTCGTCCCCGAGGACGGCATCCCCGAGTCGCCCTACCCGCGGTGCTCGATCCTCCTCCGGCTCATGGCGCGCCTGGCCGACATCGGCGTGGCCTGGGTCCTCGCGGTCGCGGCGGGGCGGGCCGGGCTGGTGGTGGCGCTCCTCTACATCCTCCTCGCCGACGGGATCTTCCACGGCCAGAGCGTGGGAAAGCGCATCTTCGGGGTGAAGGCGGTGTTTCTCCCCATGCGCACCGACGCCCGGTTCCGGGACAGCACGCTGCGGAACGCGCCGCTGGCGCTGGCCGTCCTCCTGCGCATGATGCCCGAGCCGCTCGGGCTCCGCGCCGGGCTGGCCGGGCTGGTGGTCATCGGCGCGGTCGAAGCCTGGAAGGCGCTCCGCGACCCGCTGGGGCGCAGGCTGGGAGACGTCTGGGCGCAGACCCAGGTGGTGGACGGCAAGGTCGTCTCGGGCTCTCAGGCACTGGCCCGGGCTCCCGGCGTGCCGGTGGGGCCGGAGCGGTGGATGAGCGGGAACGCCGACCGGCGGATTTCCCCAGGAGGACGCTGAACCCCGTGCGCATCGCGCTGACCTACAACCTCCGTCTCTCGGATTCCGAGGAGGAGGCGGAGTTCGACACCCAGCAGACCGTAGACGCCCTGGCCGGCGCCATCGACCGGCTCGGCCACCGGCTGGAGCGCTTCGAGGTCTCGGGACCCGCCTCGCGGACGGTGGCCCGGCTCGAGGCCTACTCGCCGGACCTCATCTTCAACACCGCCGAGGGAAGGCGAGGGCGCTTCCGCGAGGCCTTCTACCCCGCGCTCTTCGACGAGCTGGGCTTCCCCTACACCGGCAGCGACGCCTACGCCCTGGCCGTCACCCTGGACAAGCAGCTCACCAAGCTCATCCTCCGTGACCACGACATCCGCACCCCGGGGTGGCAGTACATCGAGAAGCTCGACGAGCTGAGGGCGTCGGCGCTGCGCTTCCCGGTCATCGTCAAGCCCAACTTCGAGGGAAGCAGCAAGGGCATCACCCAGGACTCGGTGGCGGAGACCGTGGCCGAGCTGGAGGAGAAGGTCGCGCGGGCGCTGGAGCGCTACCCCGCCGGCATCCTGGTCGAGGAGTACATCTCCGGGCGCGACCTGACCGTCCCGTACCTCGCCGCGGTGGAGAACGACTACGACGGCGTGCTGGCCCCGGTGGAGTACATCATCGACCCGGAGCTCTCGAAGCAGCGCCGCTACGCCATCTACGACTATGCGCTGAAGACCTCCGAGGAGCGGGCGGTGAGCGTGAAGGCACCGGCCGCCATCTCGCCGGCCATCGCCGACGAGCTGCGGCGCACCGCCCAGACAGTGTTCCGCCTCACCGACTGCCGGGACCTGGGGCGCATCGACTTCCGGCTCAGCGACGCCGGGGTACCGTACTTCCTGGAGATCAACGCGCTGCCCTCGCTCGAGCCGGGCGCGGGCATCTACGGCGCCGCCGAGCTGGAGGGGTTGCACTTCGACGCGGTCATCGGCTCGGTCATCCAGGCCGCTGCCCACCGCTACGGGATCAAGGACAGCTCGCGCCGCCAGGGGAAGCCGCCCCGCAAGACCGGCCCCCTGCGCGTCGGCTTCGCCTACAACGTCAAGCGCATCAAGCCGAGCGACGACGGGGTGGAGGACTCGGAGGCCGAGTACGACAGCCCGAGCACGCTCCAGGCGATCCGCGAGGCAATCGCCTCCTGGGGACACGAGGTCATCGACCTCGAGGCGAACCAAGAGCTCCCCACCGTGCTCGCGGTCACCCCCCTGGACCTGGTGTTCAACATCGCCGAGGGATGGAAGGGCCGGAACCGGGAGGCCCAGGTGCCCTCCCTCCTCGAGCTCCTGGACATCCCCTACACCGGCAGCGATCCGGCCACGCTCTCGCTCGCGCTGGACAAGGCGCTGGCGAAGAAGATCGTCCGCCAGCATGGCATCCACACCCCCAACTTCCAGCTCTTCACCACCGGAAAGGAGCGGCTGAACCGCGAGTTCGACGAGTTCCCGCTGATGGTGAAGCCCGTGGCCGAGGGCTCCAGCAAGGGCGTGGTGAGCAAGAGCGTGGTGCAGAACGAGGCCGAGCTCCGCGAGGTCGTCCGCGAGATGGTCTCCAAGTACCAGCAGCCCGCGCTGGTGGAGGAGTACATCCGGGGCCGCGAGTTCACCGTGGGCCTGCTCGGCGAGCGGCGCCCGCGGGTCCTGCCTCCGATGGAGATCGTCTTCGTCGACACGGACGACCCGAACCCGGTCTACAGCTTCCAGCACAAGCTCGACTGGAACGATCGCATCCGCTACGAGGTTCCCGCCAAGCTGGAGCCGAGCCAGACCGAGAAGCTCCGCACCGCGGCCCGCGGGGCCTTCATGGCGCTCGGCTGCCGGGACGTGGCCCGGATCGACTTCAAGATGGACGCCCGCGGCCGGTTCTACTTCCTGGAGTGCAACCCGCTCCCCGGCCTCACCCCGGGTTGGAGCGACCTGGTGCTCATCGCCCAGGGCGCCGGCATGGACTACCGGGCGCTCATCGGGGAGATCCTGAGCGGCGCCATCCGCCGCTACAAGGAGCGCGAGCAGTCGCGCCGCGCCGCCGCGGACCTCTCGCCCCAGCCCACCAACGGAAACGGCAACGGGCTCCATGGCTCCGAGCTCACCGGCTCCGAGCTGCGCGAGGGCAAGGGATAGGCCGGCGGAGCTCCTGGCCAGCCTGCGGCTCGGCGTATTCGAGCCGTCGGTGCCGCCTCGAGCGGCTCCCGGGAATCCTCCGCCCCGGGGTGATCGAGGGTGCGCGGCCGAGGGAGTAAGGTCGTCCGGATGTCTGGCGACGCGAGTGAGAGCACGGTCCCCCGGGTGCGCGCCCGCGCGCTCGATCTGCCGCTGGGCCGGTTCCGCACCGGTCGATTCAACGCCATCACCGACGTGAACGGCGTGCTGATCGGACACACCACGCTCATCGAGGGTGACGGGCCGCTCCGCCCAGGGAAGGGGCCGGTGCGCACCGGGGTCACCGCCATCGTCCCCAGCGGCGGGAACATCTTCATGGAGCGGCTGCACGGTGGGGGGTTCGTCCTCAACGGCGCCGGAGAGGTCTCGGGGCTGACCCAGGTGATGGAGTGGGGCCTCCTGGAGACTCCCATCCTCCTGACCAACACCATGTCGGTGGGCGCGGTCTCCGACGCCATGGCCCGGATCATGGTGGAGAAGTACCCCGGCATCGGCGACGAGCACGACGTCATCATCCCGGTGGTGGGCGAGTGCGACGACAGCTGGCTCAACGACATCACCGGCCGGCACGTCCGCGAGGAGCACGTGCGTGCCGCCGTGGCCTCGGCGGCCGGAGGCGCGGTGCCCGAGGGCAGCGTGGGCGGCGGCACCGGGATGGTGACCTGCGACTTCAAGGCCGGCATCGGTACGTCGTCGCGAAAGCTCCCCGAGTCACACGGGGGCTACACCCTCGGCGTGCTGGTGATGTCGAACTTCGGGAAGATGCACAACCTGAGGGTGGGCGGGCTTCCCCTCGGCGAGTTCCTGGAGGAGCGCTTCCGCGAGCTGCCCCGCCGCACCGCCACCTACGGGAGCATCATCGCGGTGGTGGCCACCGACGCGCCGCTGCTCCCCAACCAGATCAACCGCCTCTGCCGCCGCGTCGCGCTGGGCATCGGTCGGGTGGGGAGCTACGCCGCGCACGGCTCGGGGGAGATCGTCGTCGGCTTCTCCACCTCCAACCTCATCCCGCGGCGCACCCGGAAGATGG
>DASROG010000008.1:0-8980 GCA_035646995.1 Myxococcaceae bacterium | reverse complement strand
CCAGAGACCTGCTCGCGGTGTACAACACCTTCGAGACGCCTGCCGAGGTGTCAAACACCTTCGACGCTCCCGCCGAGGTGTCAAACACCTTCGACGCCTTCGACGCCTTCGACGCCTGCACGGCGTCCTCTTCTCGCCTGGCCCTCACGCCGCGAGCCTCCGGGCCCGGGCGCGGAAGAACCGGACCAGGGCCTCCCCGTGGTCCTCGCCCGCGCGCAGCTCCACCGAATCCAGCTCCAGCTTGCGAAACACCCGCGTGCGCTCCGCTCGCGCCCTGCCCACCGCCGCCTGGAACGCCCGGCGCACCATCGGCGACGAGCTGTCCACCAGCGCCCGCTGGCCGGTCTCGGGATCCTCCACCTCCACCAGGCCGAGCGCGGGAAAGGTTTCCTCCATCGGATCCCTGAGCACCACCGGAACGACGTCGTGCTTCATCCGCGCCGTGCGCAGCGGCGTCTCGTACCCCTCGAGCTGGAAGTCCGAGATGACGAAGAGCACCGTCCGCCGCTTGGTCACCCTGCTCAGCCAGCCCAGCGCGAGCGAGAGGTCCGTCCCCTTCCCCTCGGGCCGGAAGGAGAGGATGTCGCTGACCAGCCGGAGCACGTGCTTCCTCCCCTTCCGCGGCGGAATCACCTTCTCCACCCGGTCGGAGAAGAGAATTAGCCCCACCCGGTCGTTGTTGGCGATCGCGGAGAAGGCGATCTGCGCCGCCACCTCGGCCGCCATCTCCGACTTGCGCCTCCCTCGCGAGCCGAACTCCTCGGATGCCGAGACGTCCACCAGCAGCACCACGGTGAGCTCGCGTTCCTCGGTGAAGACCTTCACGTGCGGCGAGCTGGTGCGCGCGGTCACGTTCCAGTCGATGGACCGGATGTCGTCCCCCGCCTGGTAGGGCCGCACCTCGCTGAAGGCCATGCCCCGTCCCTTGAAGACGGAGTGGTACTGCCCTGCCAGGAGCGCGGAGACGACCTGGCGGGTGGCGATCTCCAGCCGGCGGATCCGCCGGATGAGCTCCCGGGGAAGCATCGGCCGCTAGGGCACCTCGACCTTGTCGAACACCCGCTGCACCACCTGCTCCGGCGTGAGCTCCTCGGCCTCGGCCTCGTAGGTCAGGGTCACCCGGTGCCGGAGCACGTCCATTCCCACCGCCTTCACGTCCTCGGGAGTCACGAAACCGCGGTGGCGGAGGAAGGCGTGGGCGCGAGCCGCGAGGGAGAGGAACAGCGTCGCCCGGGGGCTTGCCCCGAAGTCGATGGTGTCCTTGAGGTCGGTCAGGCCGAAGCGCTCGGGCTCGCGGGTGGCCCAGACGATGTCCAGGATGTAGTCCTTCACCTTGTCGTCCACGTAGATCTGATGAACGACCGCCCGGGCGCTGGCGATCTGTTCCGGGCTCACGACCGGGGTCGCCCGGGGGACCTCCACTCCCGCCATCCGGTCCATGATGACCCGCTCCTCCTCCCGGGTCGGGTAGCCCACGACCACCTTGAGCATGAAGCGGTCGATCTGCGCCTCGGGGAGCGGGTAGGTGCCCTCCTGCTCGATGGGGTTCTGGGTGGCGAGGACGATGAACGGGCTCGGCAGGGCGTAGCTGTGCTCGCCGATGGTCACCTGCCGCTCCTGCATCGCCTCCAGCAGCGCGGACTGCACCTTGGCCGGAGCGCGGTTGATCTCGTCGGCGAGGATGACGTTGGCGAAGATTGGCCCGTGCCGGACGGTGAACTCGCCGGACTGCTGGTTGTAGATCATCGTTCCCACCAGGTCGGCGGGGAGAAGGTCGGGGGTGAACTGGATCCGCTGGAACCGGGCGCTGATGCCGTCGGCGAACGTCCGGACGGTCAGCGTCTTCGCCAGCCCCGGAACCCCCTCCAGCAGCACGTGCCCGTTGGCGAGCAGTCCGATCAGGACCCGCTCGATCATCTGACGCTGACCCACGATCACCTTCCCCGCCTCGGCGGAGAGGAGTTCCACGAACGCGCTCTCCTCCCGGACCCGCTCGGTCAGGGCACGGATGTCGATGTTCAGAAGTTTTCTCCCGGGGCTGTGCGGGCGGCGGACTGTAGGGTCCCGCCCCCGCGGCCCGCAACACACGGGACTCACTCGCATTCCGCGCCGCGGCAGCCGTCGGCTGCACCCCGGAGCGGTTCACTTTGGGTATGTCCGTTGACAACCCACGCCCCCGAAGTGGTCTGCTCTCGCCTGCTGTGACCAAGGGGAGGTCGCTGTCGTGATGACATCGTCGCGCGCCGAGGCGCTGATGCTCTTGCCGGACTGGGCCCGACGGCTCTCCGCAAAGGGGGCGGTCGACTTCACCGAGACCCTGCAAGGCACCTGGCGGCGCGACGGCGAGGAGCTGGACCGGCCGATCCAGCTGGTCCTCAGGCACACCGCGAGCAGCGCGCGCCGCCTGCTGGAGTCGGGCGCGATGGAGACCGAGGGCGAGGTCTCGCTCGATGGTCTGACGTTCGCGGTCCGGGGGACGCGCCGGGTGTCATGGCGGACCGGGAGGGTCGACATCGACCTGCAGTCCGACGAATTCCGCTTCATCGGCGGGCTCCACAACCTCCTCTGGAGGGGCGAGCCGCACCGATTCCGCATCGAGACTCCGGCCGGGGCGCCGGTCGGCGACGCGATCCTCCGCCTGCGACGCGGAGCCGAGGCGGAGGCCGAGCCCCGCGCGGCCCAGCCCGAGACGCCCTAGCCGTCGTCAGCCCCCGACGCTGCCCCGGCACGCCCGCGTCCCGGGCTCAGTCCTCGTCGTCGAGGTCGCCGTCGTCGTGGCCCCCGGGCCCTCCGGAATGGTCCGGTACGTCCACCTCGAGGTCCGGCGGCCGTGGATCCAGCGCCTCGGCGCCCAGCTCGGGCTCGAAGTCGCGGAGGAACGGGGCCGCGGCGGTGGTGGCCAGCTCCGCCGCGAGACCGGCGAGCGTCTGCCGCCCGCGCGCGTCCGCGGCCAGCGCGCGCTCCAGGAACCCGGGCGCCCGCCGCTCCGCCTTCGCCGCATCGCGCACCAGCACCCGGGCATCGCCGGGCACCATCGCGCCGGGCTCGAGCGCCGAGAGGGCCGCGCGCAGGCGTTGCAGCACCTCGGCGCGCGGCATGTCCCCGAGCGCCTCCAGCCCCCGGGCGTGGGCCTCGGAGACCGCCTCGGGCGGCGCGGTTCCGAGCAGGTATCGCCAGCGCGCCATCGCCTGGTCGGGCGTGAGCGGCCGGGCGTCTCGCGCCTCGGGTGTGCGGCGCCCCCGGAGGAGCCGGTCGAGCAGTCCCATGTCGTCTCCTGGGCGAGATCAAACACCGCCTGCGCCCGGGCCCGCCAGGGATTCGACCGAACGAGGGGCTCCGGCGAGCGCCGCCCCAGCCCGCCAGCGCGCCAGGACCCGGGCGAGGAACAGGGCGTCGACGGCGATGAGGAGCCAGTCGAAGGGAAGCCGGAAGCGGATCCGGGTGAAGTACACCGCGTAGGCCATCCCCCCGCCGAGGTAGAGCGCGAGCAGCAGCACCTCCAGGGACGAGAGGCGGTCCCGTCGTGCCAGCGCGAGCCGGACGGCCAGGATCGACGTCAGCAGCCCGTAGCCCAGCAGCATGGCCGCGTCCCGCAGCCACCCGGGGCCCGCACCCGAACCGCCGGGCACCAGCCGGTCGCTGACCAGCTGGTTCCGGGGAGCGAACCAGTAGAGCAGCTTGCGTCCATAGAGGGCGGCCGCTTCGCCGGGGTTCTCGCCGATCCAGCGGAGGGCAGCCCGGGTCAGGATGCGGTCGCGCTCCACCTCGCCCCGGCCGGCGACCTGCTCCCGCACCCCGCGCGGCCAGCGCAGCTCCGCCGTTGCCTGGTCGTGACGGACGTAGGGGCCGTTGCCTGCCAGGAGATTGAATCCGGAGCTGGTGGCGATGCCCACCACCGCGCCCAGGACCAGGCAGTTGCGCAGCACCCACAGGCCCACGAGGCAGGCGACGGTCACGAGCGTGAGGCCGACCTGCCGCCAGGTGCCACGCCGTGCGACGACCATCCACGCCGCGACGAGGGGCAGGAGCAGCAGGTGGATGGGAACGGTGAGCGACAGCGCTCCCAGCGTCAGGCCGAGGAGCACGAAGCGGCGCAGGCTGGCGGAGCGTTCGAGCGCATCGAGCTGCCGGGCGGCGCCGACCAGCAGGAACGCGGAGAGCGTCTGCGGATACAGCGTCCCGGCGGTGTAGAGCAGGACCGGGTAGAGGAGGACCAGGATCACCGCGATCGCTCCGGCGAGCCTCCCCGCGCGCCGAACCACCAGCCCGTGGAGCAGCCAGAGCGTGAGGGCGAGGAGAACGGCATTGGCCACGCGAAGCAGCGCGTGCTCCCCTCCCATCCAGCGGAACGGAACCTGGAAGAAGACGTACCCCGGGGCCCGGTAGGCGGTGACCCTCAGCGCTCCGACCGGGAGCGCCGGATCGAAGCCCTCGATGTCGGGGCGGTTGGTGTGAGCGAACGTCCCGTGGAACGCGAGGTTCCCGCTGAGGTCGAGGAAGGCGCCCTCGTCCAGCGACTTCATCCGGGGTCCGTCCCTCACCGCCATCGTCGTGCCGGCGGCGACGATGAGAGCGATCGCGAGGCCGAGCACGAGGCGCGGGCGCTCCGCGATGTGGACGAGCCGGGTGAGAAAGGACCGCATGCGGGGCTACCTCGGTGGATCTACCGTCGCCCGCCGCGATCCACCAGCCGAGCGAGCGCGCCTCGAGCCAGCATTGGCGCTTCCGGCGCTTCCCGCTAACCTCCCGCCGCTCCCGAGCGGTGGAGGAAGCAACCATTCGGCCGGCTCGCCCACTCGACCTCGAAAACCCCCCACCCCTCGCTTCCCGGAGCTCGCGGGTGCTTTCCCTCGTCGGCGCGTCGCGACCGGAGTGGCGCCGGGAGATCGGGCTGCGGGTGACGCTCGCGCTGCTCCCCTGCGCGGTGCTGGTGGTCTCTCTGCGGACCGTCCTCGGCGCCTTCCCGATCGCGTGGCTCGTGCCGTTGGCCATGACGTTCGGAAGCGCCCTGATGGTCGTGTCGCTCGCCCGGGAGGTCCTCGGCAGGCGCGGCTTCCTGGTCTTCTGGGCGATGTACGGCCTGGCCTGGACCGCGGTGGCCTGGCACGGCACGCACTTCCATCGCGCGCCCCGGCCCGCCGCGCTGTTCATGAACCTGGAGGAGATCTCCCAGGTGCCGCTGCCGGGATGGCACGAGGTGCCGTTGGCCTTCCTGATCGCGGTGCTGGGCCTCGGCGCGCTCGCGCGCAAGGCCTCGCCGCGGGGGCGCGACCTGCGCCTGGCCACCATCGGCACGGTCGGGCTGTGCGCGGTCCTGCAGGGGTACGCATTTCTCCGCTACCAGACGCGCGACATGCTCCGGTACTCCGAATACCGCGACCTGGTTCGCACCCATGGCCTGGAAGGTGCGGTGACCCTCGATGCGCTGGAGATCCTGCGCAGCGCGAATTCGGGCTCGGCGCTGGCCGAGCTGCGCCGGGACGCGTCGGAGAATCCGGCCCGGCCGCTTCCGCTGGACCCGGTGCGCGTGAACCGGATGGTGCTCGTGCAGGTCGAGAGCCTGGATCGCGACGCGCTCACGGTGGCGCCGGTGCTCACCGGCATCTGGCAGACCGCGACGCACGGCCTGGTGACGTCGGACCGCACCTCGGTCTCGGGCAGCTCCAGCGCCGACTTCCAGGTGCTCACCGGTCTGCGCGCTCGTTCGGGCGTCCCCGTCTACCGGCTCGGCTGGGACGGGGCGGGGCAGACCCTTCCCGACCATGCCGCCGCGCTGGGGTTCCGCTTCCACGCCTACCACGGCAACGACCGGAACTTCTGGAACCGCGGACCGTTCTTCTCCGCCATCCACGCGAGCTTCCACAGCGCCGAGTCGATCCCCGAGTCCGAGTTCTCGCGCTGGGGACGCGCAGACGGCGATCTGTTCCGCTTCGCGGCGGCGCGTATCCGGCAAGAGCAACGCGCCGTGCACTTCCTGATCACCCTCTCCACCCACGCCCCGTACGACCTGATCATCCCTCCGGGACCGCTGGAGCGCGCCCCGGTGAAGACGCGGTATCTGGCCTCGGTCAGCTACGCCGATGCCGCGCTGGGGAAGTTCCTCCACGCGCTGCCGAGGGATGGCACCACCCTGGTCGCGCTCTACGGCGACCACACCTCCGGCCTCTTCGAGAAGGTGGGGGCCGACGAGCCTCCGGTGCCGCTCATGCTCGGAACTCTCGCTCCGGACGGCTCGCTCGCCCCGCTCTCGGCCCGGGGCCAGCCCATCCAGGAGCTGCCCGGGACCTACGAGCTTCCCGCGCTGCACCGCTTCGTCCAGAGCTGCCTCGATGCGTCTGCGCCCTGAGCGCGTCCTGGGCCTCACGCTCCTGCTGCTCGTGGCCGCCTGGGCGGCTCGCCCTGCCCTGCGCCCGGTGCGCTGGGCGCTCGTGGGTCTGGTGGAGCTCGGCCGCCTTCCCGCGGCGGCTCCGGCTCCCCGCGACACCGCGCCGGCCCGCATCGCCCACGGGGGAGGCGCGCTCGGCCCGCTGCGGACCACGAATACCCTCGAGGCCCTGGAGCGGAACTACGGGCGGGGCGCTCGGTGGTTCGAGGTGGACTTCCTCCCGGACTCGCGCGGGGCGTGGTGGGCGGTGCACGACTGGGCGCAGGCGAGCGCAGTGCTGGGCGTCCCCCTCGATGCCGAGGGACGAGGGCTCCCCGGCGAGCAGCGGTCCGGATCGGGACCTGCCGTCCCCCGGCTCGAGCAGGTGCTCGACTGGTTCGGCCGGCACGCCGATGCCCGGCTGGTGACGGACACGAAGGGCGACAACGGGTTGCTGCTCCGGCAGCTGAGGGCGGCGCCGCCGGCGGTGCGTGCCCGCATCCATCCGCAGCTCTACCTGCTGGAGGAGCTCGGCCGGGTGGGGACGGAGGGCTTCGGGGCCCCCATCTTCACCACCTACCGGAGCGAGTACCCCTGGTGGGTCCTGCGCCGGTTCGTTCGGCGGGCTCCGCTGCTGGCGGTGACGGTGACCCGGGAACAGGCGAGCGAGGGTTGTGCGGCGCTCTGTGCGCACGTCCCGGTCCTGACCCACACGGTGAACGACCCCTCCGAGGCCGCCTTGCTCGCGCGCGCGGGACTGACCGGCATCTACACCGACGACCTGCTGCCCTGAGGGACCGGCGCCGCGGGAAAAGCGCTGGTGCCAGGACGCCGGTCGGGGTGAAAGTCCCGAGGAACCCATGACCCGCCCTCCTCCACGGCCCACGATCCCGACCGGAGTGGAGTTCCACGTCCCGGGCGCCCGGGTGTACGCCGAGTCGCTCGGGCCGGCGATCCACAAGCGGGCCGAGGCGATGGCCCGGGTCGTCTACCACGCGGTGCACGAGAACCGCGGCTTCCCCGAGGGAGACGACCGGCGTGGCCACGGCCGGGACCACGCCACGTGGGTCTTCTCCGAGGAGCCCGGTCTCGCGGAGGGCCTCTTCCACGGCGGTCTCGAGCTGATGATCGACGCCCGCCTCGAGCCGGGCGCCGCCATCGGGCTCCACCGGCACGTGGCGACGGAGGAGGTCTACTACGTCCTCGAGGGGCAGCTCTCGATGACCACCGTCCTGACCGACGGCCGGGAGGTGAGCGCGTCGCTGCGTCCAGGCGATGCGCACGGGGTACGACTCGGCGAGGCGCATTACGGACGCGCCGGCGCCGAGGGGTGCCGCTTCCTGGCGGTGGGCTTCCGCCCCGGTGACACCGCAGGCCGCTGAGCACCGATGGCCCAGGTGGGCACCGGAGCTCACCCCCGCGCCGAACGTTCCCCGCCCTCCTCGAAGAGCCGGAGGTCCACGGCCTCGCCCATCGCCCGCTGGCCCGCCGCATTCAGGTGGAGGTGGTCCCCGTGATCGTAGCCGGGACGAAGCCGGCCCGGCCGCTCGGGATCGCGAACGGCCGCGTCGAAGTCGATCACCGCGTCCACCTCGCCCGAGGTGCGCATCCACGCGTTCACCGCCTGGCGGACGCGCTCCTTGTCCGGCGAGAAGTAGCCCCACGCCGCGCCCTCGAAGGGCAGGAGCGTGCCTCCGTAGATCTTCACCCCCGCGGCGCGGGCCTGCGCGATCAGCTGGCGGTACCCCGCGATGAGCTCGTCGGCGGTCACGGGCGGGGCCCCGGGCTCGGCGGAGCCGGCGTAACCGAGGTCGTTGATGCCCTCGAGCATGATGACCCAGCGGACCCGGGCCTTGCCGAGCGCGTCGCGCCGGAAGCGCCGCAGCCCGCTCGGGCCGGCGTCGTCCCGGAGCAGGCGGTTGCCGCTGATGCCGGCGTTCACCACCGAGACGTGACTGGCTCCAGGCTGCCGGGCCAGCCGCTCGGCCAGAACCGCGGGCCAGGGTCGGGAGACGAAGCCGCCGCCCTCGGTCAGCGAGTCGCCGAAGGCCACCACCACCGCGGTGCCCTCCGTCCGGCCGCCCACCCCGGCGACGTAGCGGGCGATGGCCACCCCGGCCAGGGCGAGGAGCGTGGCCACGAGAACCGGGCGGAGGGCGCGGGCGATTCGGGGGAAGGTGGAGCTCTCCATCGGCCTTCAGCCTCGCACGGCCTGCGCTGGTAGCCCCAGTCTCGGCCAGCCGCGCCGACGTCAGCCTCCGGGCACTCCCGCGGGCGTCGGAAGGGACGCCTCAGACCTCGATGTCGTCGAAGCCCCCGCCGTCCAGGTCGGATCCCTGGTCGAGGTCCGCCTCGGAGTGCTCCGGGTCGGCGGCTCCATCCGGCTCGTTCGCGGTGAGCCCCTCCGGCGTCGCCCCCCCGAAGCCGTGGAGGAAGTGGGAGGCGATGGCCGTGCCGAGGAACGTCCCGGCGAGGCTGCCAAGGAGCGATGGACCGAACACCCCGCCGACCCGGAGCACTCCGAGGCGGACCTCGACCAGGGATCCGACCTGGACGGCGGGGGCTTCGACGACATCGAGGTCTGAGGCGTCCCTTCCGACGCCCGCGGGAGTGCCC
>DASROG010000007.1:0-2573 GCA_035646995.1 Myxococcaceae bacterium | reverse complement strand
GGAATTTCCCGGGGTACAGAATGCCGGGCAGCTCGGCAAGCAGCTCCGCTTCACCACCGTCGAGGACTACCGGGACTGGGTCGCGCGGCTGGACGGATTCCCGGCGTACGTGGACCAGACCATCGCCCTCCTCCAGGAGGGGGTCCGGCGGAAGATGGTCTGGCCCCGGGTGGTGCTGGAGCGCATCCCTCCCCAGCTCGAGGCGCTGATCACCGCCGCGCCGGCCGCCACGCCCTTCTACGCACCCTTCACCCGGATGCCGGACTCCATCCCCGAAGGAGAGCGGAAGGCCCTGCCGCAGACCGCGGAGCGCCTCATCCGGGACCGGGTCCAGCCAGCCTACCGGCGCCTCCGGGACTTCGTGGTCGGCACCTACCTTCCGGCCGCCCCGGCGGAGGTTGGGGTGGGCCGGTGGCCGAACGGCGAGAGGCTCTACGCCTTCTGTGCCCGGCACAACACCACGACCGACCTCACCGCGGACCAGGCCCACCAGCTGGGACTCTCGGAGGTGGCGCGGATCCGGGCCGAGATGGAGGCGGTGAAGACCCGGGCCGGATGGAAGGGCACCCTCGCCGACGTCTTCCAGCAGCTCCGGACGGACCCCAGGTACTTCTACCGGACCGGTGACGAGCTGATCCTCCACTCCCGCGATCTCGCCAAGCGCATCGATCCACAGCTGGTCCGCCTCTTCGGAACGCTGCCCCGGCTGCCCTACGGCGTCGAGGCCACGCCGGCGGCGATGGCACCCGATGCGACCACCGGCTTCTACTATCCGGGCGCCGAGGACGGCTCGCGCGCCGGCACTTACTGGGTCAACACCTACAAGCCCGAGACCCGGCCTCGGTGGGAGATCGTCCCGCTCACCCTCCACGAGGCGGTTCCGGGTCATCACCTCCAGGTCTCGCTCGCGGCCGAGCAGCAGGACCTGCCGACCTTCCGCCGCCATCGCTACGACGTCGCCTTCGGCGAGGGCTGGGGGCTGTACTCGGAGAGCCTCGCCGACGAGCTGGGGCTGGTGGACGACCCGGCGGACAAGATGGGCCAGCTCGCGTACGAGATGTGGCGGGCCGTCCGGCTGGTGGTCGACACCGGGATGCACGTGAAGGGCTGGACCCGCCAGAGGGCCATCCAGTACTTCCTGGAGAACTCCCCGCGGACCGAGCTGGACGTCACCAACGAGGTGGACCGGTACATCGTCCACCCGGGACAGGCGCTGGGCTACAAGGTGGGCCAGCTGAAGATCCGCGAGCTCCGCACCCGCGCGGAGAAGGCGCTCGGCCCCCGCTTCGACGTGCGCGCGTTCCACGACGCGGTGCTGCTCCGGGGCTCGCTGCCCCTGGACATGCTCGAGCGGCGCATCGACGCGTGGATCGCCACGCAGAAGACCCGCTGACCGTCGCCTCGGCTCCCTCGACGGGCGGGGACCGTGACGCACTACGCGAACTGCATGGGCCCGTAGGCCGGCACGGCCCTGTTCGCCCGCGGGCGTCAACAGCCCCTCGAGCACCGCCCCGGTGTCGGGCTCAGCCGGGGGCGGGCACGCCGAGGCTCCGGAACAGGTCCTCGAGCTCGCCTCGATGGCTCGCGTCGTGCTCGGCCATCAGCTCCGCGAGACGGACGATGGTGATGGTCCCGTGCTCCCCGAATCGCGCCGTCCGGGCGAGGGCCCGTGCGTCGAGCCCGGCGAGCAGGAGGAGGTTCCTGCCCCGGGCCTCGGCGAACGCCTGCACCGCGAGGATGAGGTCCTGCCCCGGGTACGCCCGGCGAGAGGCGACCGCCGCGCCGTCGAAGTCGTCCAGCACCGGCCCGTCCTCGCGGAGCATCCGCCGGAGCCGCAGCGTGTAGCCCTCCTCCTCGAGGTCGCGAAGGTGACAGCAGTGCTCGACCAGCGAGAAGAGCCCGGGCGAGGGCTGGCGGGTCCACTCGGCGCGAGGGAGTCGGTCGGCGCAGGCCTGGAGCAGCCGAGGCGTCGCGGCCAGCCGATCAGTCAGGTCACGGGCGAGCATGCGGGGCGTCCTCCAGCGTGCATGACGGCGGCCCGGGCGCTCTCCACCGGCCTCCGCCGTGCGGCGCGGATGGTACCTCACGGAGGGGGGCGCCGCTCACCGCGTCGCCGAGCGCTTGAAGCTCGAGGTCCGGACCACCTCCGCCACTTCCATCTCGTAGAACTCGTACCAGCGCTCACGCCCGCGACGCTGCGCCTCGAGGTGGCGGGGGTGCATCTTCCAGCTGCGGAGCGAGTCCTGGTCCTCGAACCAGACGAGGGTCAGTCGCTCGCCGTCGGCGGCGGCATACCCCTTGTGGGTCACGTACCCAGGCTGATCTCGGACCAGGTGCTCCAGCTCGGCGTCGAGCTCCTGGTAGTCCTGACCGGCCTCGGGCGTCAGGCGGGAACGGAAGAGGATGACCACCATGCGCCGGAGACTAGCGGGTGGGTCGCCCCGACGGGCGGTACAGAGCGGGCTCCCTCACGCTGGATCGCCGCCGCCGGCGAAGACTGGAGGTCACCGGTCCGGGAGCCCACGCTGCGCGCGACCGCGGCGATGAGATCCCCGCAGCATTCGATGGAGTCC
>DASROG010000006.1:0-4079 GCA_035646995.1 Myxococcaceae bacterium | reverse complement strand
TCCGGGGTGCGGCTCCACGACGGCGCGCGGCTGGACGGCGACCGGGTGGTGCTCGCTCCGGGCAACAGCGCCCGCGAGCTGTTCGAGCGATTCGCCTCCGACGGGCGCGTCGCCATCGAGGCCAAGCCCTTCGCCATCGGCTTCCGCGCCGAGCACCCGCAGGGCCTCATCGACAGCATCCAGTACGGCGCCGCCTCGCAGCACCCGGAGCTGCCGCCCGCGGACTACAAGCTCGCCGAGAACTTCGAGACCGGGGGCGAGATGCGCGGGGTGTACTCGTTCTGCATGTGCCCCGGCGGCCTCATCGTGCCCACCCCGACCGAGGACGGCCTGCAGTGCACCAACGGCATGAGCAACAGCCGCCGCAACGCCCGGTACGCGAACGCGGGCATCGTGGTCTCGGTCTCACCGGCGGACTTCGCCCGCGCCGGCTTCCACGGTCCGCTCGCGGGGCTCGAGTTCCAGCGCCACTGGGAAGCAGCGGCATACCGGCTCGGCGGAGGCCGGTTCCTCGCCCCGGCGCAGACCATCCCCGACTACCTCGCCGGCCGGAAGGGCACCGCGCCCGGCGGGACCAGCTACCGGCCGGGGCTCACCCACGCCGACCTGAACGCGCTCTTCCCTACCGGGCTGACTGCGGCGCTCAAGGCGGCCCTGCGTCGCTTCGATCTGAAGATGCGGGGCTTCGTCAGCGCCGAGGGCAAGCTCATCGGCATCGAGAGCCGCACCAGCTCGCCGGTGCGGCTGCCGCGGAACGAGTCGCTACAGTCGGTCTCGGTGAGCGGCCTCTATCCCTCCGGGGAGGGATGCGGGTATGCCGGGGGAATCGTGAGCTCCGCCATCGACGGGTTGCGCATCGCCGAGCAGATCGCCAGGGAGCTCGCATGAAGTACCGGGTGCGCACGCCCGAGGGGGAAATGGAGTTCGCCTCCCTGTACGACATCTCCAATGCCCTGCGGAACGGGCTGGTCGACGGAGAGGACGAGGTGCTCGCCCCCGGGCAGACCTCCTGGGTGCGGGTCGCGGAGCACTCGGCCCTGAAGGCACACGTGCGATCCGGGGCGGGGGTCCGGCCGGGCAGCGTCCTCGGGGGGATCGAGCTCGGGGCCACCCTCGCCTCCGCCCTGGTGGCAGTGACCGGGATCGTCTCCGGCTGGAGCTACTGGGTGGTGGGTTGCGCGCTCGTCGTCGCGGTGTGGCTGTCGACCCGGCTCGCTCTCCGGGCGACGCGGGTCCGCGCGTCGAACCGGGTAGACTCCCGGCGTCGATGAGCCGCCGTCTCCTCCGGGCTCTGGTCCTCCCGCTGGTCCTCCACGCCGCCACCGCGCGGGCGGACGATGTTTACGTCTGGACCGACGCCTCGGGAGAGACCCACTACACCAACGACGTGGCGACCATCCCGGAGAAGGCCCGGCGCACGATGCGCAAGCTCGAGGGGACGACCCCGGACGCCGTCGCCCCGAGGAGCGCGATTCCCGGCGTGGAGCCGGAGCGAGCGACCGCCAAGGCGGCCGACCCCGAAGCGCAGGAGGCGAAGAAGCCCGCCCCGGATCAGCCGCCGCCCCCGCAGCCCATCGAGGAGAGCATCCAGGCTCCGCGGGAGGACGAGAAGGTCAACGAGGAGCAGTGGCGGACGATGTTCCGCAAGGCCAACGAGCGGGTGCGGCGCGCCGAGCGCAAGGCGCAGCGGACCCGCGAGGCGCTGGCGAAGCTCCCGGGCCAGGACCTCACCGCCTACGACTACGCGGGGAACGTGGTGGTGGACAGCCGCTACCAGGGGCTCAAGGTCCAGCTGGAGGAGGACGAGTACCAGCTGCACACCGCCCGCGAGGAGCTGCACGACCTCGAGCGAGCGGCGGCCCGCGAGGCCGTGCCCCTGGAGTGGCGCCGCTGACTGCGGCCGCCCGGCGCGCCCGACGCCGGACCTGCTGATCTTCTCCGTGGCTCCGTCCACGGACGCCGTGACCTACCCGTGACTGCGGCCGCCCGGAGAACCCGACGCCGGTACCGCGCGTCCTCTCCGTGGCTCCGTCCGCGGACGCCGTGACCTACACCCAGAGTCCCCGCGGCGGGCGTGTGGTCCAGTCGCGCCTGGGCCGGGGCGCTTCGTCCTTCCTGAAGAGGACGCACAGTCCCATCCCCACGACGAACCCGCCGATGTGCGCCCACCAGGCCACTCCCGCGGCCTGGGCGGCTCCCGGGGTGAGCGAGGCGGTCCCGCTCATCAGCTGCGAGAGGAACCAGACCCCGAGGAACACCACCGCGGGCAAGTCGACGATGAAGAGGAAGACCAGCGTCCGGACCCGCGCGCTCGGGTACAGGACCAGATACGCCCCGAGCACGCCGGCGATCGCCCCCGATGCGCCGATGGCCGGCACCCCCGCGTCGGGGAGCACGAAGCCCTGGACCAGCATCGAGCAGGCGCCGCACAGGAGGTAGAAGATCAGGAAGCGCAGGTGCCCGAGACGGTCCTCGACGTTGTCGCCGAAGACGCCGAGGAACCACATGTTGCCGATGATGTGGAGCCAGCCGCCGTGCAGGAAGTTCGCGGTGAGCAGGGGCACGAAGCGCCAGGGGTCGAGCGTGGCTCCGCCCGCCTGCTCCCACCCGAAGAACCGCCGGGGCACGAACCCGAACACCTCGATCGCCGCGTCGAGCTGATGCGAGGCGCCGAGGCTCAGCTCCCAGAAGAACACCAGGACGTTGGTGACGATGATCAGCACCACCACCGCGGGCCAGGTCGCCGGTCGTGGGCTGTCTCGGAGCGGGAAGATCAACCTGGCGACTCTCCTTACTCGTCCGGCCCCCCGGACGCACGGGTCTGGTAGGGTCCGCCGTCCCGTGACTCCGACCGACGTTCAGACCAGCGAGACAGCTTCCGGCGACGAGGTGGTGCGCAAGGTGTACGTGCGCGACCTGCGCGACAAGCAGCCGGTGCACACCGTGTTCAAGGTCACCCGAAAGGCGCGGGCCACCGCCCGCAGTGGAAAGGTCTTCCTCGTGGTCGGGCTCGGGGACCGGACGGGCGAAGTGGACGCCCGCGTCTTCGAGCAGGTGGACGCGATCGAGCCCACCTTCCAGGCCGGCGACCTGGTGCTGGTGCGAGGGCACGTCACGCAATTCCAGGGCAAGCCGCAGATCCTCCTCGAGCAGGTGGACCGGCTGGACCCCGAGCCGATCGACCCGGCGGAGTTCGAGGTGCCGGCGCCGCCTCCGCCAGCGCCCGCCGCCGCAGCGTCCCCGGGCGGCGCACCGGTCCAGCCCCGGCCAGCCCACGAGCCGCCGCGGCCGACCGCGGACGGCGGTCGCGCGGTGGCGCAGATCCGCGAGCTGGCGGAGCGGGTGGCAGACCCGCACGTGAAGGCCCTGCTCCTGGCGTTCCTCGACGATCCGGTGATCGCCCAGCACCTTCCCCTGGCGCCTGCGGCCAAGGGCATCCACCACGCGCATCGGGGCGGTCTCGCCGAGCACATCCTCTCGGTGATGCGCCTGGGACAGCGGGTGGCAGACCACTACCCGATGCTCGACCGCGACCTCGTCACCGCCGGCGCGCTCCTGCATGACATCGGCAAGGTTCAGGAACTTGCCTGGGAGGGAGGCAGCACCCACTACACCGACGAGGGTCGGCTGGTGGGCCACATCGTGATGACCGCGCAGGCCATCCGCGAGAAGGCGGCCCGCATCCCGGGCTTCCCGCCGCTGCTCGAGGCGCACCTCACCCACGCCGTCCTCGCGCACCACGGCCAGCTCGAGTACGGCTCGCCCAAGGTGCCGATGACGCTCGAGGCGTACGTGGTGCACGCCATCGACTCGCTCGACTCGCGCATCGACAGCTGGCTGGACCTGATGGCGCACGACCCGGGCGAGACCTGGACCGAGCAGACCAAGCTCTACGAGCGCCACCTCTGGAAGGGACCGGCGCCCACCGCCCGCGTCCCTCCACCGGGGAGCGTCCGCGGGCGGCGGCCCGAGAAGCGGAAGCGCCAGCGAGAGCGCGGCGGCCCCCCCGCTCCGACGCCATCGTCCTCCCCTGGCGCGCCGAAGCTCAGCTTCAAGCCGCTGGAAGCGCTCACCGGGGA
>DASROG010000005.1:0-4238 GCA_035646995.1 Myxococcaceae bacterium | reverse complement strand
GGCCCGAAGGTCCGGGCGCCTGAGCGCGAGCGCCGCGTCGCTTCTCGCGCTCGGAGCGCTGGTCTGCGGCTCCTGCTCCTCCGTCGCCCCACCCACGGAGACCGCTCGCCCCGCGAGCGCCGCCGCTCCTGCCGATGCGGGCGTCGTCCCGGAGCTCTTCATCGACGCCTCGGCCGCTGCCGGAGGTGACGGGAGCCGTGCGCGGCCCTTCCGGTCCCTGGCGGATGCGCCGGCCCACGGGCGCCTGCGGCTGGCGTCGGGAATCTACCCGGGCGGAGTGCTCCTCGAGGACGTGGTGCTGATCGGAGGACCGGCGGTGGTGCTCGCCGCGGCTCCTCCCGTGCCGTGCATCAGGAGCCGGGGCCGGGTGCGCCTCGAGCAGGTGCAGATCCAGGGCGGGTCAGCCGGGGTGGTCGTGGAGAGCGGACGGGCCACCCTCGCCTCGGTGTCCCTCAGCGGGCAGCGGGGTCCGGGGTTGGAGGTCGGCCCGGGCGCGGAAGTCGTCGTCACCGGATCGACGTTCCAGGCCTCGGTCTCGTCCTTCCCCGGGGTGCGCGTGCTCCCGGGGGGAAAGGCCGAGCTCGCGCAGGTGCGCTTCCAGGGACCCTTCCGGCGAGCGGTGGACGCGAGCCAGCCTGCCGCGCTCCGGCTGTCCGGAGTGCAGGCCCAGGACGCGGTCACGGGTCTCTGGCTCTCGGGCGGCGCGGCGCTCGTCGAGTCGATGGAGGTGCGCGGCGGCCGCGGGCCCGGGATCTACGTCGCGGGTGGGACGCTCCAGCTGCGGGACGTCCGGGTCGGCGGACACGAGTACGGCCTGCTCACCGGCGAGGGCGCACGCGTCGACGGCCGCGGCCTCCGCTCCACCGGCGCGGAGCGTGCCGGGGTCGCTTTGGTCAAGAGCAAGGGGACGCTCGAGGACGTCCACGTCGAGTCCGCCGGTTCCATGGGCGGGGTGCAGCTCATCGCCTCCGAGGTGCGCATTCGCGGGCTGGAGGTGCAGGGTGGCCGTTCGTCCGGCCTGGTGACCCGGGACGCCCAGCTCACGCTGGAGGGCGGCACGCTCCGGGGCCCGCGCACCACGGATCTGGCCGAGGGAAACGCGGTGCAGATCCGCGGAGGTCGCGCGACCCTCGGCGGCCTCCGGATCCAGGACTGCAGCGGCATCGGGGTGCTCGCCGCGGAAGGGGCGTCGGTGACGATCGCCCGGACCACGGTGAGCGGCGCGGCCGTGGCAGGGCTGGCGGCGGAGACCGAGGCCAGCCTGAGCGCCACCGAGGTGTCGATCGAGCGAACCGCCGGTCCGGCGGTGCTGGTGACCGAACATGGAACGGCACGACTCCGGTCGATGACCGCCCGCGGCAACCGCGACGGCCCGCTGTGGGCCGAGTGCAGCCAGGGCGTGGACGTGGAGATCGACGGCTGGGCGGGCGATGCGTCGCCGGTGCCGACGCCCTGCGTCCACGGCGCCTGGGCCATCACCCCGCGGCGATGACGGTGCCGGGCGCGGGAGAGGCCCGGTCCGACACCCAGCGGAGGATGCGCGGGTAGACCTCGAGGGGCGCATTCTCGCCAAAGAGCAGGTCGCCGTGCCCGTAGTCGACGGTGTCGCCGTTCTCCCGCCCGAAGAGCATCACCGTCTTGTCCTCCGAGGCCAGCAGCTGCGCCTGTGCGAGCACCGCCTGGGGAGTGGCCAGCGCGTCCTGGCTGCCTCCCATGACCAGCACCGGGGTCGTCACCCGGCGGAGTCGCTCCCGGTAGTCGACGCGGCCATCGCGGCTGCGAAACGCGTCGTTGCTGCTCCAGTCGTCCAGCTGGCGCAGCAGCCGGTAGCCCATCGAGGAGACCAGGTTGCAGTACATCTTCCGGAGCACGCGCGGGGCGATGGCCCTGGGGTTGATCAGAACCTCGGTGAGCGGAAGGGAGAGGCGCCCCAGGAACGGGGCCAGCCCGATGCTCAGCCATCGCTGCCGGAAGGCGAGCGGCCAGGCCAGCCGCAGCGCCAGGCGCGACAGCCGGACGACCCACCCGGTGTAGCGGAAGAAGACCGGCGCTCCGAGGGCGCACAGGCCCAGGATCCGGCCGCCGTGCGGGCCGCCCAGGACGCCGTAGCCCACCAGCGCTCCGAGCGAGTGTCCCACCCAGAACGCTCGCTGGGCCCCGGTGCGCTCCAGGGCGTGGGCGAGGAGGGCCGGTCCGTCCTCGGCGATGAGGTCGTCGGCGTCGAAGAGGAACCGCTGCCACACGCGGCGGGCACGCGAGGCGCCGGCCCCTCGCCAGTCCACGCTGAACACCTCGAATCCGGCGGCGGCGAGGACGTGCGCCAGGGAATTCGGAGGGTCGAAGTCGAAGTTGACGTGGTTGGCGGCAAGACCGTGACAGAGCAGCACCGGCTCGACGAAGCGGCGAACCTCCGGGCGGCGGTGGTGCACGGCCAGGCGCGTCCCGTCCGGGGTCTGCACCCATTCCAGCTCCGGGCGCGGGCTCCGGAGCCGGTAGTATGTGCGCACGGCGACCAGGTAGGCCCCGACGGCCAGGACCAGCAGGACGCCCGTGACCACGGCCCGCGCAGGGTCCATGGTGCTAGAGTCCCCCGACCCGGCGGCCAGGGCCTCGGCAGGGGCCCGTCCGTCGCAGGGGCCGGAGATCGATGAAGCTGCACAAGCTCAAGTTCGTCCTGCCCAACCTGTTCACCGTCACGTCGATCTTCTGCGGCTTCTATGCCCTGACGCTCTGCGCGGGGGAGGCCAGCCCCTCCCAGCTCTATCAGGCCGCGCTCGCCATCTTCTTCGCCATGTTCTTCGACGGGTTCGACGGCCGCGTGGCGCGCCTCACCCGGACCCAGAGCCAGTTCGGGGTGGAGCTGGACAGCCTGGCGGACGTGGTGTCCTTCGGGGTCGTCCCGGCGATGCTGGTGTACAAGTGGGCGCTGTCCTCGCTCGGGCTCGTGGGCCTGCTGGTCTCGTTCCTGTTCACCGCCTGCGGCGCCCTGCGGCTGGCACGGTTCAACGTGCTGGCCCACTCGACGGACCACTCCGGCAGCAGCCGGTTCTTCGTGGGCCTGCCGATCCCGCTCGCCGCGGGGATGATCGTGTCGATGGTCATCGCCCACCACGGGATGCGCGGCGGGGACCCGCTCGGCACCGGCGCCCGGGTCCCGATCGCCATCGTGGTCGCGGTGCTCTCCTTGCTGATGGTCTCGACGCTGCGTTACCGGACCTTCAAGGACGTGCGGCTGAACCGGAAGACGCTCAGCATCTTCATGCTGGTGTGCCTCAGCGGGGTGCTGGTGGCCACCCGCATCCACCCCTCGTACGTGCTGGTGGTGTACTTCGGCGCCTATCTCTTGTTGGGGTTCGTCGAGTCCGGCCTGTTGCTCGGGCGGCATCTCTCGGAGCGGCGTGAGGCAGGCGAGCCGGCGCCGGCGGAGGGGATGCTCGAGGACGAGGACGAGGTGGACGAGCAGGATTTCCTGTAAGCCGGCGTCCCCGGACTCCCTGGCATGCGCATCGAGGCACTCTGTACCGGTGACGAGCTGCTCACCGGCGTCACCACCGACACCAACAGCACCTGGTTCCAGCAGCGACTGCTCGAGCACGGCGAGCAGATCGCCCGCACTACGGTGGTGGGGGACGTGCGGGAGGAGATCCTGGAGGCGCTGCGGACGCTCTCCGGCCGGGCGGACGCGGTGCTGGTCTCGGGAGGTCTCGGACCCACCGCGGACGATCTCACCGCCGAGGTGGCGGCGCAGGCGGCGGGCGTGCCGCTGGTGATCCACGAGGGCGCGCTGGCCGCGCTCCGAGAGCGGTTCGCGAAGCGCGGGCTGGCCATCACCGAGAACAACATGAAGCAGGTGATGGTGCCGGCCGGGTCGGAGGTGGTGCTGAACCCGGCGGGCAGCGCGCCGATGTTCATCCTCCGGCTGGGGAAGGCGGTGCTGTTCTTCGTCCCGGGGGTCCCGCGCGAGTACCGGGCGCTGGTGGAGACGGCGGTGCTCCCCCGCATCGATGCGCTCCGGGCCGAGCGGGGAGAGACCGGCTTTCGCGCGCTGCGGTTGTTGAAGACGGTGTTTCTCCCCGAGTCGCACCTCGACGCGCGGGTGCGGCCGCTGCTCACGCTGCACCCCCGGGTCACCTTCGGCTTCCGGACCCACTTCCCCGAGAACCACCTCAAGCTCATGGCCGAGGGGCGGTCGCAGGAGGAGGCCCGGGAAGTCCTCGAGGCGGCCGATGCCGCGGCCC
>DASROG010000004.1:0-2892 GCA_035646995.1 Myxococcaceae bacterium | reverse complement strand
GGCGGTGGGGGTGATGGTTCCGCCACCGCCCGGCTCGGCGGGCGCGCGACCGGCGCGGGCTCGGGCTCGGGGCGCAGGGAGTCGCCGAAGGGGAAGAGGCTCCCCAGCCCCAGCCCGAGCACGGCGAGCACGACGAAGCCCAGCGCGGTGCCGGCGATCCAGAGCACGCGCCGGAGCAACGCCCTCGGGCCGCCGCCCGCCAGCGGTCGTCCACCGGCCAGCTCGTCCTCGCTGCCTCGCCCCATCCAGGGCGAAGGCATCTCACAGGAGGACGTGGACCTGGAAGAGGGCGCCGAGGCTGTCGGTGGAGCCGCCGCTCTGGGGCTGCTGCCGGAGGAAGATGTCGATCCGCAGCTCCACGTGGCTCCAGGGAAACCAGTCGAGGGTGATCCACTCCCCGAGCGACACCCCGCCCACGTCCCCGTACTGCTTCCAGGACTCGAAGGCGGGCATCACGTGGAAGCCCTGGATGGGCTCCCAGTCCAGCTGGGTCCAGGTGGCCGCGCCGGCCTCCAGCGCGCCGGTGCCCAGCCGCTGCTGGAGCAGCACGTCGGCCTCGGCCAGCAGCCCGAGCTGCGGGAGAATGCCCCAGCGCAGGGATGCGCCGTGCGCCTGGCGAAGCGTGGGCACTCCGGTGGACATGCCGCGCTCGGCGCGGGTGATCAGGCTGCTCACCCCCAGCGCCACCGATGGCGCGACCATCACCTCGAGGTAGCCGGAGTAGCCACGTTCCCGGTAGTCATCCGGCTTCAGCTGGTAGTTGCCGAGGATGGCCATGATCTCCCCGCGCACCGTCTCGCCGGCGAGCAGGAGCGACACGCCGTACTGCTGGTCCTCGTTGATGTCGGTGCGGCTGGCCGAGCGGACCCAGGCGGTGTGCTCGACGTTCCGGAGCCCGAACGGCAGGTTCATCCGCCCGCCCCGGACGAGCCCCGCCTCGTCGCCCAGCTCCCACCCGGCCCAGAACTCGCGGGCCACGACGTTGTTGTGGTCGTTCGAGGTGATGCTGCTGGCCGAGGCCGGGTAGGGCAGCCACCCGATGGTCCCCGAGGCGCGAAAGCGGCCGATACGGAGCCCGGCCCGGAGGTCCGCCAGCATGTGAACCCAGCGCCGGTCGGTGACCGTGCTCTGCTGCTGCCCGGCCTCGTTGTTGTTGGTGGAGCGGGCGATCAGCTCGCCGCCGCGGTAGCTGAACCCGAGGAAGAGCCACTCGGGCAGCTTGAACAGACCGAAGCCGAAGTCGGCGGTGGGGCTTGCCTCCTCCGACTTCTCTCCCGACCAGCGGGTGGCCATCAGGAGATCGGACTGCGCCCTCCCGTAGTCGGTGAGCAGGCCCGCGCCGGAGGGGTCGACGTGACACACGCCGCACCCGCTGTACCCGTGGCGGATCACCCACGGGTAGGCCTGCGCCGCGCCGGGAGCTGCGAGCGCGGCGACGAGCAGGAGGAGCGGACCGCCGGGACGGCTACGTCTCATCCAGCACGAAGGCGACGTTGACGTCCACCGGTGGCTTCACCGTGGCGCCGAGGTAGTTGGGGATCTCGATGCCGAACTCGCGAAAGTCCACCTTCAGATCGCCCTGCACCTCGTACGCCCCTCCCTTGCGGGTCGCCCGGTAATGCACCGGGACCGTCTTCGACTTGCCGTGGAGCGCGAGGGTGGCGGGGACGGTTCCCTCGGAGGTCTGGCCCTGCCCCGGGAACTTGATGGCGCTCCGGGCCACGGCGAGCTGCGCGTTCGGATACTTCTGCGACTCGAGGTACTTCTCGTGCATGTGGTGGTCGCGGAGCGAGATGCCGGTCTCGAGCTTGGCGAGCGGCACCGTCACCACCAGCGCGTCGGGCCGGTCGGTGACCCGGAGGTCGGTGGACTTGCCCTCGATGCGGAGGCCGGCCGGACCGATCGCGATGAACGAGACCTGCGCGGGGACGCGCGCCTTGAGGGCCGCGCTGGCCGCCGCCGGCAGGGCAGCCAGCAGGAGGAGGCACAAGAGACGGTGGGTCCTGTTCATGAGCATGGAAAGTCTAGCGCGGCACGACCGGTGCGGGCCGTCAGAACCCCATCCGGAAGCCCAGCTCTCCTCCGAAGGTCGAGGCCCGCGCAGCATCCGCGCTGCCGGGCGCATTCAGGTTGTAGGTCTCCTGCGAGAACGTGGCTGCCAGGAAGAGGCGCAGCAGGTGTGACACCTCCCAGGTCACACCGAGGCGCCCCTCGAAGGCAGGTCCGGCGCTCTGGCCGGGGAAAGCCGCGTCCAGCCCGGTGGAGAGCACCAGGAGGTAGTCGAGCTCGCCGGTCAGGCCGAAGGCGCCGGCGATGGGGCCGGCGAACTCGAGTCCGAGCCGGACGGCCCTGGCGTCCACGGTGGGAATGCCGTCGAGCCTGACGCCGGCGGAGTTGGGGTTGACCGACTGATGTGACAGGCGAAAACCGACGCCCGGCCCGAGCGTCCAGCTTCCGAGCCGCAGGCGTGCCCGGAGCCCGGCGTCCAGCCACCAGAGGCTCAAGGGGAACCGGGGCGCCGCGGGGTCGTCGCCGTCGATCATCGCTCCCACCGCCACCGCTCCCGACAGCTCCAGGCCGGCGGAGGCGAAGAGGCCCTCCGCGGCGCGCAGCGGATGGACGCCGATGCGGGCCCTGGGCTCGGTGAAGAGCGACAGCGAGTAGGTGCGCAGCCCGCCCGCGGGGTCGTGGTTGGAGTAGGTCCAGCTGCGGTGCAGCAGCTGGGCAGCGATCTCCACCTCCACCAGATCCGGTCGGGGCGGTCCGGCGAGCGTGGCTGCCGCCCCTGGAGCGGCGAGGTCGGCGCTCGCCGGAGGAGGAGCGATCTCCCCCGGCGGCGGCGGGACGATGTCGCCGGGCCGCGGGGATTGCCCGGGGGAAGCTGCCGCCGCT
>DASROG010000003.1:0-3755 GCA_035646995.1 Myxococcaceae bacterium | reverse complement strand
CCCTGGAGGCGAATCGGGTGGGTCTCCGAACACGGTTGCAGGCCCCCTTCGAGGGACCGGTACATTGGGGCCTCCACGCCTCCAGGGGGCCTCCATGTCCGTCTCCATGGCCATCGCGCTGGTGTCGCTGCTCGTCTCCGCCGCCACATCGGCCGACCGGCAGGATGCCCTCGACTTCAGCAACGGAGCCATCCTGATCGAGGAGTCGGGAAGCTACGGCAGCGGCATCTCCTCCTGGGCCGCCTGGCGGCTCACCGACGGGAGCGAGACCGAGGGCTGG
Organism: Myxococcaceae bacterium; assembly: GCA_035646995.1. GTDB lineage: Bacteria > Myxococcota > Myxococcia > Myxococcales > Myxococcaceae > RPRB01. The sequence continues at coordinate 3,475 of DASROG010000003.1, read as the reverse complement.
GCCTCGCCCCAGGGCAAGCCCGCCGGCTCCACGTTCGTCTGGGAGCTGGACTCCACGTGGCGGCTCGACACCCTCGGCCCCAGCACCCGGAACCTCCAGGAGGCCGGTTACCCGGGCGTCAGCGCCCGCAAAGTGGAGCTGTTCGTCGCGCCCGCCTCCGGTTCCTGGAAGAGCGTGGGCACGTTCGAGATCGGCAAGGAGGAGCGCAAGGAGTACCCACTCCCCAAGGGAACCCAGGCGGCCCGAGTCAAGCTCGTGGTCCTCGCGAACCACGGCAACGCCGAGTACAGCGAGATTTCCGAGATCGATCTGTTCGGCGAGCGCACCGCCCCGGCGGTCAGCCGCTCCATCGCCGGCGTGTACCAGACGAATTACGGTCCGATGCGCTTCATACAGGACGGCGACCGCGTCCTCGGCTGTTACGACTGGAACGGCGTGGGTTACGTCCAGGGCTCGGCGAGCGGCCGGGTGGTCCAGGTCACCTGGTCCGAGCCGCAGCCGGACAATCGCCAGGGGCTCGCCACCTTCTCCGTCGGGGCAGACGGACGGCTCTGGGGCGTCTGGTACGAGAAGGGCGCCCTGGCCGGCACGTGGGAGGGGCCACGGACGACCGAGGACAAGGGGCCGAAGTGCGTGCCGGCGCGGAAGAACCAGGTCACCGAGGAGCTCGAGCGGAGCGGGAAGGTCGTGCTCTACGGCATCCGGTTCGCCACCGGCTCGGACCTCCCGCTCCCGGAATCCCGTTCCACCATCGACGAGCTCGCCTCGGCCCTGAAGGCGACCCCGGCTCTGACGGTGGAGATCTCCGGGCACACCGACAACACCGCGAGCGCCGAGCACAATCTGGATCTCTCGAACCGCCGGGCGAGGAGCGTGGTCGCGGCCCTGGTGAAGTCCGGCATCGCCGAGGCGAGGCTCCGGCCGAAGGGGTACGGGCTCACGCGGCCCGTCGCCGACAACGGGACGGCGCAGGGCCGCGCGCTGAACCGCCGCGTCGAGGTGTCGGTCGTGAAGTGACTCCTAACGGGTCGCGTGCCGAGCTTGCCGCTCAAGTCCGGTACGGGAGCAGCCCCGCGTCGATGGCCTCCCACGCCGCACGCAGCGCAGCGACGTCGTCGGCCCTCCGTCTTGCCAGGTCCGCCTGCTCGCGCACGTCCGCCGCCAGGTCATACAGATGGTCGGCGCCGTTGGCACGGCGGACGTACTTGAGGTCGCCGCGACGCAGCGCGCGCTGATCCTTCATGCGCCAGAACAGGTCACGTCGGGGCACTGGCTTGCCGTGAAGGAGGTGGTCGACGAGGCTGACGCCGTCGAGCGGATAGCGCGTATCCGGCTTCGCGCCGGCGAGCTCGAGGAACGTGGCCGTCCAGTCCATCGTGACGACCGGCTCGCGATCGACCTGCTGGCCGCGCAGCCTGCCCGCCCAGCTGACGATGGTCGGGACGCGGATTCCGCCCTCGAGCACGTCGCCCTTGCTGCCCGACAACGGCCAGTTGTACGAGAAGCGCTCCCCGCCGTTGTCGCTGGCGAAGAAGATCATCGTGTCCTCGAGCTGCCCGCTGCGCCGGAGGGCCGACAGGACGTTGCCGACCGACCTGTCGAGATCCTCGACCATCGCCTGGTAGGTCTGCATCGAGCCGCCGTCGGTGTGGAACAGGACCCTCCGTTCACCCGCCTTGATGCGGGTCGTCAGGCCGTCGCTGACGGCCTTGTCGCCGGGCCCTTCCCACGGCCAGTGCGGCGTCGTGAAGTTGAGGTTCAGCAGCCACGGATCGGAACGCCGCTGGCGAATGAAGAGCGCGGCCTTCTCGGTGAGGACGTCGGTGTAGTAGCGGAGATCCTGGTACTCGACGTCACCCTCGTACAGGTCGTACCGACCGTCGAGATCGAGCTTCGAGAAGTAGTCGATGGCACCGCTGAAATTTCCGAAGAACTCGTCCCAGCCAACACGCGTGGGGCTGAACCATGGCAGGTAGCCGCAGTGCCACTTGCCGATCATCGCGGTGTGGTAACCCTCGCTCCTGAGCAGCGACGCGAGCGTCGGATGGTCGCGCGGGATCCCGTCGATCTCCGTCCCGGCCGCGATCGGCTCCCTCAGGCCGCCGGCCAGACGGCCCGGGTAGCGTCCGGTGTAGAGCGCGAACCGCGTGGGCGAGCATACCGACGACGCTGCATACCCCTGAGTGAAGCGCGCTCCGGACGCGGCGAGCCGGTCGAGATTCGGAGTGCGGATCGTCGGGCCGCCGTAGCACGAGAGATCCGCCCAACCCAGGTCGTCGGCAAGGATGATGAGGAGGTTGGGGCGCCGCGGAGGCTTCGCGGCCGCCCACCCGGGTGTCAGGCCAGCGATGACGCCGGCTCCGGTCGCTCCGAGTAGACACGTGAAGCGGCGTCGGGAGATCCCGCCCGCATCGTCGTCGCGTTCGGATATGCGCCCCCCTCGGTCAGTCATCGCACCCCCTCTCGCCCACCCAGGAGGTTCAAGACGCCGCTCTCGAGCGGCGGTCTGATTTTCCCCTCGCAGCCGAAGCTCCCTGTGCACCAGGGGCGGCGCGCCGGAACCCGTGCTCGAGGAGTCGTGCGACCAGTCCCCTCAGGTGTGCGCGGCCCACGATGACCAGCGCCGGGCCGCGGTGCGTCGCGACCATGCGCCGGATTCCGTCCGCGAGCAGATCGTCACGCACGGTCAGGATCGTCAGGAGGGGCTGGATCGCCGACGCCCAGGGGCGCTCACGAAGGACGTAGGCAACGGGCAGCGCGTAGAGGTGAAGGCCGAGGAGCTTGACGGTCGCGCGCAGCGGCCTGAGGGCGGCGATCGTCCCCCACCAGGGCAGGAGGAGCAGCGCCGGGAGAACCAGGCCCATGTACACCGCCAGGTAGGCTGTGCCCACGTGGAGACCGAACGGAACTCGCCTGCTTCGCTCGAGCTCCACCGTGATGCCCTCCGGTAGATCGAGCGCGACCTCGATGGTGCTCCCGGCCAGGCGGCCGCCGCTGAGGAGCTGGAGCGCTCCGCGTGTCGTTTCGAGGAGCGCTCCCAGGAACCGACCTGCGAAGACCTGGTCTCGCTGGAGCCGCTCCACTCCCCGGAGCGAGAAGCCCTGGACCGCCTGCCGGCAGATCCCGGCCGCCCGTCGCGTCTTCACGTGGGTCTCGCCGAGCAGGAACAGCTCTCGGCCGTCGGGCGACCGCAGCTCGACGACCTCGTGAAGCGGGAGTCGCGAGACTGCGCTCAGAACGTCGCGCGTCGCCGCGGAGGCGCGAGCCATCACAAGTCCTCCTTCGAGCCGCCGGTCCGGGGGAGACGGCAAGGAGACGCCCTCGCCCGGAGCAGTCGGGGCAGCCTGGGCGATGCGAGGTGCCGATGCAACGCGTCCGGCGGGCTGGGGCGGAGGTGGCGCCGGCTGCTGTCCGCCTGGTGCTGGTACGGCCGTCCGAGTTCCCGAGTACCCCAGCCTCCCGGAGAGGGAGGCTG
>DASROG010000002.1:0-3249 GCA_035646995.1 Myxococcaceae bacterium | reverse complement strand
GGAGTGCGGGGGCGGTCACGTTGGCGTGGGGGAGTCTACCCGCTAGCCGTCGGGTCACGCTTCCGCGGACTGCTCCTGCTCGTCGGTTTGGAGCCCGAAATAGCGGAACATCCGTGCCTGGTGTCGTCCGAGCCCCGTGAGGGAGACGGGTCGGTCCCGGAGCGCCCGGGTGAGTGCATCGACCGACAGGTCGACGAAGGTGCGCACGCGGGAGAAGTCGATCGTGAGGGGCACCGCTGGAAGCTCCCGGAGGGCCCGGGTGACGGCGAGCGCGGTGTGCCCGTCGAGCGTGCCTTCGAGCCGCAGGACCCACCGCTCCTCGCCCTCCTCCAGCTGGATGTCGAGACGCTCCATGCGTGGGCTCTCCAGGAACGGGCGAGCTTGCGCTTCCGCCCTCGGCGAAGGTGTGTCGCGGACCGAGCCGCGCGTTACGGACGCGACAGAAGCTGGCGTCAAAGTCTCGTGGTGAATGGACTCACTGTGCCGAGGGCATCGTTCGCTCCGCGGCCAGCGTCCGGTCCGCGGCCGGCAGGGACCGCCGGGCCTGCACCTCGTCGTGGCGGAGGCGGAGCCGCCGCCATCCGTCGATGACGTCGCGCGGATACCCCGCCGCCAGGCGCTTCCGGGCCTCGGAGTTGCGGAGCACGCGGCGGGCGTAGGCTGGCCCGCCGTTGTAGGCGAGCAGCGCGGCCTCCACCGTCCCGAACTCGCGGAGGAGCGAGGCCAGGTAGGCGGTGCCCAACTCGATGTTCAGCTCGGCGTCGAAGAGGGTCTGCCGGTGGCGGAGCGTCGTTCCCCGCCGTGTGGCGAGAAAGCTTCCGGTGGTAGGCATCATCTGCATGAGCCCCAGCGCCCCCACGCCCGAGACCGCGTAGACGTTGAACGAGCTCTCGGCGCGGATGACCGCGACCACCAGCAGCGGGTCGAGCCCGTTGGCCTCCGCCTCCCGCACGATGGCGATGGCCACTCTCCGCTGGGCCCGCTCGGTGAGCGCCGAGCGCCGGAGCACCTCGCCGATGCCGAGCACGTCGGCCTCGGCGTACCAGCGCTCCTCGTCCTCCAGCACCCGGAGGCGGTCGCGCATCGCCGCCAGCTCCGCTTCACGCTTGGCGAGCAGGTCCTGGAGCCTCTCCACCTCTCGCGGCTCCCGCTGCTCGATGGCCCGCGTCGGCTGCTCGCCGGCATCCGCACCGGCGTTGCTCACCACACCGATGCTCAGCGCCATCACCCAAAGTCGTCCCGTCGCCATCTCTCGCCGCCCTCGCCTCCCGCTCGGTCGCATGCGCCGGTCGCGCCAAGCAGGCACCGTGCCAGCGCAAGCTGCGGACGATCGCGACCTCAGAGCGTCCGGGCGACGACGTCCGGGCGCGGGGCGGTCGAAATTTCCGGAAGGGGCGTCGTCGCCGGGTCGGGAATGCGCCGCGGCTGGGGGGCGGAGACTCCGAGGAGCCCGAGCAGCATCGGGAACACCTCGACGAGGGGAAGCGTCTCGCGGTGGACGGCGTGGACCCGTTCCGGAGTGCGGATCCACAGGAGTCCCTCGGGGTGATGCATCCCGCTCTTGACGCCCTCCACCTGGTAGAAGAGCGAGAAGAAGGGCGCGGTTCCCGCGGGGCCGGACACGGGGGTGTCGCCGGGGACCGCCGCGTGGATCTTGCAACCGCAGAACAGCCCGGACCCATCGCGTCGCACCACCAGCGCCGGACGTTCACCGACGCGCATCGCCGCGAGCCGCCGCTCGGCCTCCAGCGCCGCCGCCTCGGTGTCGAGGTAGAGGTGGAACTCCTCGGCCATCACCGGCGCCACCTGGTGCGGCGCGGTGATTCCGGCGAAGGAGAGGAGCCGCGCGAAATCCCTCGGGCGGTAGATGACCTTCCCTCCGCTCTCCTCGTAGCTGAGGCAAGGCTGCTGCGACAGCGCGGTGCACAGCACCACGGTGGTGTCCCTGTCCGCCATCGCCAGCGTCTCGCTGACCAGCCGGTCCATCTGCCGGTAGCCGAAGAGCACCGCGTCGGCGAGCGCCCGCTGCTCCTCCTCGGCAGGGCGGACCTGGAAGAGCTCCGGCTCGAGGTTGCGCCAGTAGAAGTGCTGGAAGTGAGCGGTGCTGTTGAGGAAGAAGGTGGAGAACGCCGGGCGAGCGCGCTGCCAGTGCCAGCGAAAGAGATCGAACTGCAGCCGGTCCAGGAGCACCGCCCTCCGCCAGCGGCTCCGGCGATCGATTCGCTCCGTCGCCAGCTGCCTGACGATGGCCCAGGCAGTCGGCGCGGAGAGCCCGTGGCGCGCCATGAAGGCTACGAAGCGCAGCCGGTCCGCGTGGGTCACCGGGACCTGCTCGTTGGTGTACTCGAGCACGTGCCGCCGCACGAAATCGAAGTAGGGGAGGAGCTCCTCCGGCCGAGGTGGGACGTGCGTGGTCCACGGGTCCGGGAGCATCCATCCCCGGAAGCCGGGGGCCGCCGCCACGTTCATGCTTCCGCAGATCCACGACTCGAGTCCCGCCGCGGAGAACACGTCCCAGAGCCGCGGCGCGGCCGCCCTGTGCCCCTCGTCGAGGTTGAACACGCCGTGCTCGGCGTAGCGCTGCCCGGAGTGCACGGTGATCCATTGGATCCACGGCTCGAGGAACGGAGGACGCTCCCCGGCCTCGGTGATCCACACCGCGGCCTCGTCGTGCAGCCGCCGGAAGCTCGGCAGGTGTCCGGCGTCCATGAAGCGTCGCATGAGGACCGGACTCAGCTCGTTGAATTCCAGGACGATGAGCGCCCGCTGGGTCGGCATGGGCGCAACGTGGTGATGGACCGTGTCGGCCTCCACTGCGAAAGGGCGATGCGACATCGACTGACCGACACTTCAGCCCGGCGTGCACACCGGTGCGGACGGGGGGGGCTGGCCGCGGCCGACCCTGCGCCCCAGGATGGCGGCCGTGCTCTGGACCAACGGCTGCATCCTCCTGATGCTCTGGGCGCTGGGTTACGTGGCGGGCGGGACCGTCGGCCAGTGGGTGCACCTGTTCCTCGCGCTGGCGCTGCTTCACTTCGCGCTGGCGCTGGTGAAGGCCGGACGGCACCTGCCCCGGTCGCGCGGGAGCTGGGCCGCGAGGTCCGGACGGCTCGCGCCGCGGCGCTGAGCCTGGCCGCTGGCGCGCCGCCGCGCGCGTGAGCCCGGACGCGCGGCGCCCACGCGCCGCTCCTCGGGCCTCCCCCTGCTGCGGGGGGTTCCGCAGGCGTCTCCCTGGTGCGGGGGCTGAGC
>DASROG010000001.1:0-4887 GCA_035646995.1 Myxococcaceae bacterium | reverse complement strand
TTCCGGAAGCGCCGCCCGGCGAGGTCGGTGGGGAGCCGCAAGCGGGTCGAACCGTAGACCGGACCGAGGCCGGCGCGGAGCGCGCGGGTGACCAGCCGGGGCGTGACGACCACCACCGCCTCGTCTCCCAGCCGCCGGGCGAAGGCCAGCGCACGGGCAGCGGCGATGCCGTCCAGCTCCAGCGCCTCGTACCCCCCACGCCGGAACAGCTCGGGCCGTGTCTGCCGGAGCCGGAGCATCATCGTGGTCAGGAGCAGCTTGCACCGCCCGTCGGCCGGGTGCGCCCAGGCGTCGCGGGCCACGCTCACCGGCGCGGCGGCGTGCTGGCGCAGCAGCTCGGCGAGCATCTGGTCGCGGAGCTGGAAGTCCACCGGCCGGCGGTTGTCCGGGTCGACCAGCGAGAGGTCCCACAGCTCGCAGCCCTGGTACAGGTCCGGCACGCCGGGGCTGGCGAGCTTCAGCGCCACCTGCACCAGCGAGTTCACCTGCCCCGGCCGCTCGATGCGCTCCTTGAGCTGCCGCGCCTGGTCGAAGAAGACCCGGTTCTGCGCGGGATCGAGGACCCGGTCCACGAACTCGGCGGTGGCCTGCTCATAGTCGGGGTCGGGATTGGTCCAGCTGGTGTGGACCTTGGCCTCCCGGATGGCCTTGAGCATGTACTCCCGCACCCGGCCGCGGAACGCGGGCAGCTGGGCCATGTCCAGCTCACCCATGGGCCAGGCGCCGAGGACGGTCTGGTAGAGGAGGTACTCGTCGTTGCCCGTGGGCGCGGGCTTGCCGCCGAGCTCGGTCTTGTGGCCGCCGTTCAGCTTCCGCCAGCTCTCCAGGGCCCGCCGCCACTCGCCGGGCATCTCCGAGAGCACCACCAGCCGGGCCCGCACGTCCTCGCTGCGCTTGGTGTCGTGCGTCGAGCTGGCCACCAGCGCGCCGGGGTAATCCCTGGCGCGCTCGATGGCCCGGTGATGGAAGGTGTCCACGCTGGTCCCGAAGTGCTCCGGCTCCCCGCCCACCTCGTTGAGCGCCACGAGGCGGTTGTAGACGTAGAAGACAGTGTCCTCCAGCCCCTTCGCCATCACCGGACCGGTGATCTGCTGGAGCTTCATGGCGAAGTGCAGCATCACCTGGCGCTCGGCGAGCGGGAGGTGCTCGGGGTAGCGCTTGAGGAGCACGTCCTCGAGCCAGTCGAACAGCGAGGCGTTGGTGGTGGGGTCCGCCACCCGGGCCCGGGCGATGGTCCACTGGATGTAGTGCGCGTCGCGCTCGTCCACGCCCGGGGCGGGCGAGACGTAGGTCCGGTACACCGGGAAGTGGGCGATGAAGCCGATGAGCGCCCGGCGAATGGAGTTGAGGGTGAAGTCCCGGGTACGGCGATTCATCTCCGAGATTCGATTCAGCTCGCGGGCGAGGCCATTGATCTCGCTCGACATGCTGACCGCCACCACCTGCTTCTTCTTCTCCACCAGGAGCGATTCGAAGCTCAGCGGGTGGGCGATGAACTTCTCGTAGATGTCGGTGAACTCCCGGCCCGCCGAGGCATCCACCAGCACCCCGGTGGTGAGGTTGGCGAAGCGGTAGCCGGTGGTGCCGTGCACTGCCCAGTCGTCGGGGATGCGCTCCTTGCCGCCCTGGATCTTCTCGACCACCACGTAGAGCGCATGGCGGAGTGGAGAGCTCGGCTCCGCCGCCTCCGCCTGCCAGCGACGGAGAAGGGCCTCGCACACCGCGGGCCAGCTCGCATCGTCCACCGCGTCGCCGGCGAGCTTCCGTGCCTGATCGAGGAAGTACCTTTCCTGAAGCTGAAGGAAGTAGGCGCTCGGGTCGAACAGCCCGTCGGGGTGGTCGATGCGCAGCCCGTGCACCATGCCCCGGGCGAGGAACTGGAAAGTGAGCGCGTGCGCCTCGTCGAAGACGTCCCGCTTCTCGACGCGGATCGCGGCGAGGCTGTTGATGTCGAAGAAGCGGCGGTAGTTGATCTCCTCGCCCGCCACCCGCCAGTGGGCCAGCCGGTACGGCACGTAACGCTCGAGCAGCCGGTCCAGCGCGTCGAAGCTGCGCGGATCGTTCGGATGGCCGTTGAGGCGCTCGAGGTTGGTCCGGAGGTGCTCGGCCACAGCCGGAGAGCCGCTCACCAGGGAGTTCAGCCGGCGCTTGAGGACTTCCTTCTCGCGGCTGCGCTCCAGCACCTTCGCCGGGGAGGTGTCCCCGCGGGAGGGCAGGTTCCGCAGCCCGGTGAGGACGCTCTGCAGCTCCACGTAGTCAGGATGGGATTCGCCGAGCTGCGCGCCCACCTGCTCCGCGCCGGGACCGAGCACGTCCTGGTAGGCGCGCGGGTTCAGCGGGAGGCGGTGGTCGAAGTAGCGCAGGGAGATGGTGCCGCCCTGGTACTCCAGCTGCAGCTCGCCCCGGTCGAGCACGACGCCGTACTGGTCGCCGAGGATCGGAAGGAGGACCTTGTTCCGTAGCTCGGCCTTCACCGGGTCCCACTCGATGTCGAAGAAGTGGGCGTGGACGGCGGCCGGGCCGTTCTCGAGCACGTCCTCCCAGAGGGGGTTTCCCGAGGCGATTCCCATGTGGTTGGGAACGGTGTCCAGGACCAGCTTCAGCCCGTTGGTCCGGAGGGTGTCGGCAAGAGAGGAGAAGCCCATGGCTCCGCCGAGCTCGGGGTTCACCTGGGAATGATCGACCACGTCGTATCCGTGGTTGCTCCCGGGCATCGCGCGAAGGATGGGCGAGGCGTAGAGGTGGCTGACGCCGAGCCGCGCCAGGTAGGGGACGATGGCGGCCGCCTTCGCGAAGTCGAACTCCCTGTGGAACTGGACCCGGTAGGTCGCCAGCGGGATCTGCTGCTGGCCGAGGATCTGCTCTCGGGTGCGCGCGTAGAGGGACTCGGCGACGGCGGGCTCCTCCACCGGACGGGATGCGCCGGGCTGGTCGGCCTCTCGGGCCTCCTCGGGGTGGGGGTCCATGGCGTGTGGGGTGATTACCGGAGGAGGCGCGGGCTCACGGCCGGCGAATGTGGGGATGCGCGTGCCAGCGAACAATCCCTCGGGACCCGGGTCGGGAATGCTCCTCCTTCACGGTAACCCAGATGCTGGCCGTTTCGGCAGCGACACTGCAATCGCGGTCAACCCTGGCGATCACTGCCGGCGCGGAAGGTCACCATCCGTCCGTCGCCGGTGTACCGCACCGGCTCCCCCTCGAGGCTCGCCAGCGTCGAGCCGGTGCGCATCAGCAGCGCGGTCCCGCCGGTCGCCGGATCATTCGCGGTGTACTGCCCCGTCCTCGCGTCGCGGCCGGTGAGGCAGATCCAGTGCTGCCGGGCGCGGCCCTGCGCGTCGTGCACGACCCGGAGCAGGACCGGGCAGCCCGCGTCGAGCTCGCGATCCAGCTGGGCGCAGTCGAGGTCCCCCGCGCTGGCGCGCGGACCGGCGGGGATGGCGGAGCCAGCAGCGCTCCAGTCGAGGAGCGGACCCTGGAATCCGCCGGAGGCGCGGAGGTGCCGCACCAGCACATCGGGGGTGAGCGTCGCGCCGCCGATCCGGCTCAGGGCCATGGCGCAGGCCGTGACCGCGCAGCCAGCCTCGGCGAGCGTGGGACCCTCTCCCGAGACGCCGAGCCGCTCGGACCGCCAGGCGGGATCCGACTGGCGAAAGCGTGGCGTGTCCGCCGCCGGGCGCGCCGGGGCCGGCTCGGGCGGGACGCGGTGAACCCACCGGAGGAGCGCGTTCTCCAGCCGCGCTCGCTGGGCGTCGACCTGCACCGCGAGCGTCTCCTTCCCGTGCTGCCCGCGTCGCTCGAGGACAAAGACCTGGTCCTCGTCGGTTCGCGGGCGCTCGGCGCGCGGCGGCAGCGCGAGGCGCTGCCCCACCTCGATGCGGTCCGGGTTGGCAATGCCGTTGAGCCGGGCGAGGGTCCGGACCAGCTCGGCGGTGGTGCCGGGCATGCCCTCCCGCTGGAGCTGGCGGGCGATGCCGGAGAGGGTGTCTTCCGGCTGGACGACGAGACGGACTGCCATGCGCCCGCGGCAGTGCAGCGAGCAGGCCACGGCACGCGCCCCCTGGACGCCCGGTCGTGCCCGTCCACGCTCGAGGACGGAGGACCGGAGCTCCGGACGGACGAAGGGCCCCGTGGTCGCTTTCGCGCGCAGACCACGGAGCCCCGGGACGCCGGGACCGAGCCCCGGCGGAAACCTCAGCTCAGGTGCTTGTTGACCAGCTTGGTCATCTCGAACATCGACACCTGCCTCTTGCCACCGAAGACGGGCTTCAGCTTGTCGTCGGCGTTGATCATCCGCCTCTCCTTGGCGTCCTGGAGATTGTTCTTGCGGATGTACGCCCACAGCTTCTTGACCACCTCGGTGCGGGGGATCGGCTTGTTGCCGACGACCTGGGCGAGGTCCTCGGACGGCTGCAGCTCCTTCATGAAGGCAGCGTTCGGCTTGCGCTTCGCTCCAGACGACTTCTTCGCCTTCTTCGCGGGCTTCTTGGCGGCCATTCTGTTGGATTCTCCCTCCCCCTCTTTTCAGGGGACGTTGTGCGGCTCGTCGTCGAGTCGATGGCTTCGTTCCGCCGAAGCCAAGGCTGGGCGGATATCAGGTTTCAGAGGAGAAAACACCCGCGGAACGCGATTCCCCCTCTGAGAATCCGGGGAGGCCCCTTTGACATGGAGATCCTGATCACGGGTGGAAACGGGTTCCTGGGGAGCGCCCTGAGCCGGCGGCTGGTGGGGGACGGCCACCGGGTCCGGGCCCTGGTGCGTCCCGGGAGCGACACGTCGGCCCTCGACGGGGTGGCGGTGGAGCGGGTGTCGGGAGACGTGACCGACCCGGGGTCCATGGCCCGGGCGGTCCAGGGGGTGGAGGTCGTCTTCCATCTTGCCGGGCTGAGG